>DASQFG010000512.1:0-5180 GCA_035633315.1 Nakamurella sp.
TCCCGCGGTGAGGCGAAACGCCGGGTCATCTCCGTCACACTCCCCTCGCTCCCGGATCGCCGACACGCGGGGTCGGTGCGATGACCGGAAACGAGAACGGCCGGCCGTCGACGACACACCGACGATAATCGGGACAAACATCCCGATTCGCCGCAATTAGGGCGCCGCGAGTGCGCCCCGCGGGCCACGGCGTGATCCCGCGGACCGAGCCCATGAGGGATGATGTTCGGACCATGACTGTCTTCCTGGTGCTGCTCATCCCCGTGCTGTTGATGGTGTTCGCCCTGTTCATGGAGCGTGTGGAGAACCGGCTGCGGACACGCACGGTCAGCGAGGCCGACGTCCAGGAGTTCCTGGACACCGCCCGCCCCGAAGAGGTCAACACGCTGATCCGCGAGGGGTGGACCCGCGCCTTCGACAAGTTCCGGCTGCGCCGGCGGCCGCGGTTCCGGCGAAGGAACGGCACGAAGAACGGCACCAAGTCCGGCACCAAGAACGGGAACAAGACCACGCCGAACGGCACGCAGCCCTGAGCCGTCGCGCTGCGCGGGCTGGAGGGCGCCGAGCTTGGCGCGCACCCTAGACTGTGCTCTGCGTCTCACCAGGAGTGATCACGTACGGACCGGTTTCGTCAGGAGGACAGGGTGGAAGAAACGCTCGCAAAGGCCGGGATCTTTCAGGGGGTCGACCCGGATGCGGCGCTTGCGCTCGGTTCGCACATGGAGACCGTCGAGTACTCCAGGGGCAGCTCGATCTTCTCCGAGGGCGAGATCGGCGACCGGCTCTACGTGATCCTGTCGGGCAAGGTCAAGCTCGGGCGGCACTCCCCCGACGGCCGGGAGAACCTGCTCGCCGTGATGGGCCCGTCGGACATGTTCGGCGAGCTGACCGTCTTCGACCCGGGCCCACGGACGTCGACGGCCACTGCCGTGACGGACGTGCGACTGGCCACCATGGACCGCATCGCGCTGCGGGAGTGGATCAACAAACGCCCGGAGATCGCCGAGCAGCTGCTGCGGGTGCTGGCCCGCCGGCTCCGCCGGACCAACAACGCGCTGGCCGACCTGATCTTCACCGACGTTCCCGGCCGGGTGGCCAAGGCCCTGTTGCAGCTGGCCCGCCAGTTCGGTCAGCAGGAGGGCGCCCACCTGCGGGTCACCCACGACCTGACCCAGGAGGAGCTCGCCCAGCTGGTCGGCGCCTCGCGGGAGACCGTCAACAAGGCGCTGGCCGACTTCGGCCACCGTGGGTGGCTGCGCCTGGAGGGCAAGAGCGTAGTGCTGCTGGACGCCGAGCGGCTGTCCCGCCGGGCGCGCTGACACCTGGAGTACCCGGGCGCACGGCCGGGCCGGTCGCACCCGTCACCGATGGACCCACCGAGACCGACACGGACCACCCGGTGACGGTCAGCGTTCCAGCACGCTGATCGTCACCGCCATCGTCACGGCGGTGACGTCGCCCAAGCCGGCCAGGTTCGCGGCCAGGTCGGCGGCGTCGATGTGCCGGATGGACGGCCCCATGCGCACCAGGGCCCCTGCGTCGCTGCGGGACACTCGCAGCTCAGCTCGAAGGTCGGCCCGTTCGAGCACCCGCAGCCGGCCTGCGAACGCGGCCTCGAGTCGTTCCGGTTTCCCCTCGTCGACCGTCAGCATGCGCAGCGGCCCGCGGATCTCGGCCAGGTGCGCCGGCTGCGGCGTCACCACTACGAGGCGTCCGCCCGGGGCCAGCACCCTGGTGATCTCGTCGGCATTGCGCGGCGCGAACACGCTCAGCACGGTGCCGGCCACACCGGTCAGCACCGGCAGGCCGGACCAGGCGTCGGCCACCACCGACCCGACCCTGGGATGCAGTGCGGCCGCCCGGCGGGCGGCGTACCGCGAGGAGTCCAGCGCCAGACCGACAATCGGCCGGGTCGCCGCGGCCGACGCGCTGTCCGTCGAGGTCAGGCGGTCGACGGCAGTGGCCAGGTAGTACCCGGTCCCGGCGCCGACCTCGATCACCGGCCCGGCAACGACCCGATCGGCCACCGCACGGGCGATCTGCCGGTAATGGCCCGCGCCGAGAAACTGCTCACGGGCGGCGACCATGTCCGCCGTATCCCCGGTGTCGGTTCGCGACCGCGGCCCCAGCAGCGACAGGTAGCCCTGCCGGGCCACGTCGAACCGGTGGCCGGCGGCGCACCCGACGACATCGCCCGCACCGCTCTCCCCGATCTCGGTCAGCACGCCGCCGCACGAAGGGCAGGCCAACAACGGCAGCACTCCGGCCAGGCCCGGCCTGATCACCGGCCCGCCCGGTCAGTGCTTGCCGGCGCCGGTTTCTCGTTCTTCCCGGAGATAGTCCAGTTGCGCCGCCACCGACCGCTCTGCCGCCGGACGGACGGAGGAGTCGATGTCGGTGTAGACGGCGTCGGTGACGGCCTCGACGGAGGCCCCCGCACCGATCACCCGCACCGCCTCGCGGACGGCGGCGAGCCGTTGCTCCCGGTGCGCCAGGTACTGCCCGGCGACCGCGGCCAGGTCGGGCACCACCGGGCCGTGGCCCGGCAGCACCAGCGGGTTGCCCAGCCCGGCGAGCAGTCGCAGCGAGTCCAGATACTCTCCGAGGCGGCCGTCGGGGTGGGCGATCACCGTCGTGCCGCGCCCGAGAATGGTGTCGCCGGTCAGGATGGAACCGGTCGGGCCGTCGCCGGCCAGCAGGAAGCACACCGAATCGGTGGTGTGCCCCGGTGTGGCGTGCACGGTCAGCGAAACCCCTGCGGCGCTGACGATCTCGCCGTCACGCAGCGGCTCCGAATTGACGCAGTGCACCGGGTCGGCCGCCCGCACCGGGGCACCGGTGAGCTCGGCGAGGGCCTGCGCGCCGGCCGTGTGGTCGTGGTGCCGGTGGGTGACGAGGATCAATTCGATCAGGCCCGCCTCGGCCAACCCGGCCAGGTGAGCGGGGTCGTCCGGTCCGGGATCGACCACGATCGCCGGGGCCATCCGTGAAGCCGACGCCGAGGTCGATCCGGCGGCCGACAGCAGGTAGGAGTTCGTGCCGTCCAGCGTCATCGGCCCGGCGTTGGGCGCCGGCAGCACCGACGCATGCTCGGTGAGCCGACGGATCGAACCCGACAACCCAGTCATGACAAGCCCTTTCGCTTCGTAACGTCGGCTGCGGCGGCGATGGCGCCAGCGGGGGCAGCAGCGACCGCACTGCCGACTGTGCCGTCGACTGTGCCGTCGACCGGCTCACGGAACCGTACCGGGGTGACGAACCGTCGGGCGGTCATCACCTCGGCCACGGATCCGGCACCGGCCAGGTCGGTGAGCATGGCCAAGGTCGGCGGCATCAGCTGCACCGCGCCGACGTCGTACTCGGCGAGCAGGGCCTGCGGAGCCCGCCACTGCCCGAGATCGGCCTCGCTGGTGAGCAACCTGGCCCGCTGACCGGCCGGCATCGCTGCGGCGAAGAAGAACGTGTCGTACCGGCGGGTGTGGCCGGCCGGGGTCACCCAGTTCGCCCACGGCCGCAGTAGGTCGGTCCGCAGATCCAGATCGGCGCCGGTCAGCACACCGGCAAAGGGCACCCGGCGGTCGAGAACGGCGATCCGGTCGTCGTCCGTCACCGACCACGCGGCGATCTCCTTTGGCACCTGGCTGCTTGCCGGGCGCGCGGACGGCCCGGCCAGCAGCACCCCGGTCTCCTCGAACAGCTCCCGCGCCGCTGCCACCACCAGCGCGCGAGCGGTGTCGTGCGTGACACCCAGCTGCCCGGCCCACCAGTGCGGATCGGGTCCGGACCAGCGGACGGTGGCATGATGATCGGCGGCGTCGACCGCGCCGCCGGGGAAGGCGGTCATCCCGGCGGCGAACGCCATGCCGACCACCCGGCGCAGTACGAACACCTCGAGACCAGCCGGCGTGTCCTTGACCAGCATCACCGTGGCGGCCGGGCGAACGGGCACCTCGGCAACCGGACCGCGCGGTGGCGGGCGCGACTCCCCCATGGGTTCGATGCTGACTGGCTCGACCATCGTTCCAACCTATCCGGGCAGCCGGCGGCCTTAGGGTGACCCATGGCCGGCAGCTGGCAGTGGGTCGCCGAAAGCGTGTGCGTCACCACCAGCCGGCGAGAACTGACCACCAGCACGGTCGTCGTGTCCGGCGCGTCGGCGCTGCTGGTCGACCCGAGCTGGGATCCCGACGAGCTCGACTGGATCGCCACCAGCCTGGCCGCCGGGGGACTGACGATCACGGCGGGCTTTTCGACCCACGCGCACCACGACCACCTGCTCTGGCACCCCGGTCTGGGTGACGGCCCGCGGTGGGCCTCGCCGGCCACTGCGCGGGCCGCCACCGATCGCCGTGCGGAGTTCGTCGCGGCGCTGGGACCGTGGCCGGACGGCCTGGCCGCGCTGGTGGGGCGGGTGCGGGCGGTGGACGGAGATCGGGTGCCCTGGGCGGGCCCCGAGGTGCGGTTGATCGAGCACGACGCCCACATTCCGGGGCACACCGCGTTGTGGATCCCGCACAGCGGGGTGCTGCTGTCCGGCGACATGCTCAGTGACGTCGAACTGCCGCTGCCCGAGCAGACCGGCCTCGCCGAGTACGCGGCCGGGCTGGACGCGCTCGGCCCGTGCGTGGCGACGGCGGCGGTCGTGGTTCCCGGGCACGGGCACCCGGGCGCCGGCGAGGAGCCGCTGCGCCGCTGGCAGGCCGATCACCATTACATCCACGCGCTGCTGGCCGGCCGTGATCCGGCCGATCCCCGCCGGGCGCTGCCCGGGATGGACGAGGTGCACCGGGCGAACCTGACGCTCGCCGGACACCGATGAGTCCCGCGCCAGGGCAGCGTCAGCCCTGGGTAGCCCCCGCACACTCCAGGGAGAAGTCATGGCAAAGGTGATCGCCGGATGGACGATGTCGATCGACGGGTTCGTCACGGATGCCCAGGGCAACGCGGGCGAGCTCTATCCCGATCTCGCGGCCTTGCGGGATACCACCTACATGACCGATGCCGTCGCGGAGACCGGCGCAGTCCTGATGGGTCGCAAGACCTTTGCGATGGGCGACCCGGACTCCTACGTCGGGACCTACGAGTTCCAGGTGCCGATCTTCGTGGTCACCCACCGGCCACCGCCGGTCCCGCCGCGGCAGGACGAGCACCTGACGTTCACCTTCGTCACCGACGGCCTG
>DASQFG010000513.1:0-6473 GCA_035633315.1 Nakamurella sp.
TTCTCGCCCCGGTACATCGGCGCGGAGCTCTTCCCGACCATCTGGATATTGCCCATGGGGTAGGGGAATTCGTCATCGCCGAAGTAGAAGTCGTTGACGCCCAGCGTCTTCTGGAACCGCGTCGAGTTCTTCTCCAGCGAGACCGCCAGGAAGGCCCGGCTGTTGTGGAACACGTAGTTGCGGCCGACCTGGTCCGAGCCGTTGGCCAGGCCGGAGGGGTGCTGGTCGTTGGCGCTGCCGAGCAGCAGCTTGGCCGAGTTGGCCGCGCCGGCGGAGACCACCACGATGTCAGCGCTGAAGCGCTGCTCCGCGCCGTCGACGGTGGCGAGCACGGTGGTCACCGTCCGCCCCGAGCCGTCGGTCTCCAACTTCTGCACCAGCGCGTTCCGCAGCAGGGTGAGGTTCTCGTGCGCGATCGCGGGCCGTACCGCGATGACCTCGGCGTCGGACTTGGCGTGCACCAGGCAGGGGAAACCGTCGCAGGTCGCGCAGCGGATGCACGCGCTGAACGCGGGCTTCGCCTCGTTCAGCAGGATGCCCGCCGGCGCGTGGAACGGTGTCATCCCGATCTTCTTCAGGTCGTCGTACAGCTGCTGGATCCGCGGCTCGTTCGACACCGGTGGGAACGGGTACGGCGCGCTGCTGGGCGGCTCGGTCGGATCCTCCCCGCGGATCCCGTGCACCTGGTAGAGCTGCTCGGCCTGGGTGTAGTACTGCTCGAAATCGGCGTAGGACACCGGCCACGCCGGGGAGATCCCGTCGTGGTGGTGGAGTTCACCGAAGTCCTTCTCCCGCAACCGGTACAGGGCGGCGCCGTACAGCTTGGTGGCGCCGCCGACGTTGTAGTGCACCTGCGGCTGGAATGCCTTGCCGTCCTTGTCGTACCAGGTGTCGGCCGAGACGTACCGGTTGTCCACGAAGACCGCGGTGGCATCCCAGTTCTCCACCTCGCGCGGCAGCCAGTCGCCGCGCTCCAGGATCAGGATCCGTTTCCCGGAGGGGGCCAGCCGGTGCGCGAGCGTCCCGCCGCCCGCTCCTGACCCGATGATGATCACGTCGTAGCGCTCGGACATGGTGGCCCCCTATGGCACGTTGATGGTCGGCTGGTCCGCTGAGTCGTTCGACCAGGCGATCCGGCTCGGCGCGCCGCCGATCTCCAGGTCCGCGGCGCGGTCGGCGTGGAAGTAGTCGTCGGCCCATTCCAGGAATGCGTCGATCCGGTTGTGTACGCCGCTGAGCAGGATCGCGTGCAGGCCCAGCCAGGCCGCGAAGGCGATCGGTCCCTCCACCTGGTGCCGGTGCGGTCCGACCTCGGCGACCGCGGCGTTCCGGCCGATCATCGCCATGATGCCCTTGTCCTTGTACTTGAACGGCTTGAGTGGTTCGCCCGCGGCTTGCGCCAGGATGTTGCGGGCCGCCCACTTTCCGGATTGCTGGGCCACCGAGCCCAGCTGCGGCAGCGCTCGGCCGTCCGGCCCGGGAATGTTCGCCACGTCGCCGATGCCGAAGACGCCGTCGAACCCGGCCACCGTCAGGTCCGGCCCGACGTCGACGCGCCCACCGCGGCCCAGCGGGGCACCGCAGGTACCGGCGAGCGGACCGGCGGATTCGCCGCCACCCCAGATCACCGTGCGGGTGGGGAGTTGGCTGCCGTCGGACAGGTGCACCTTGTCCGGTTCCACCTGAGTGACCGCGACGCCGAATGTCACCTTCACCCCGTGGCGGGTGAGCTTGTCCAGCGCGTACTGATGGGACTTGTCGGAGAAGGGCGCCAGCAATGCCTTTCCGTGATCGACCAGGTGCACGGTGGCCTCGTCCGGCAGCTTCTTCTTGGCCTTGAGGGCGGCGAACAACTCGCCGAGCGCCCCGGCTGTCTCCACCCCGGTGGGGCCGCCACCCACGATCACGACGGTCAGTCCTGTCGGGTCGGGTTCGGGGCCTGCTGCCGCGCCGGCCGCGGTGCCGGCCCGCAGTTGTTCCCGCAGATGCAGCCGCAGCCGCTCGGCGTCGACAACGGAATAGAGCGGGAACGAATGCTCGCGGGCGCCGGTCACCCCGAAGAAGTTCGGCTGCGAACCCGCGGCGAGCACGAGGTAATCCCCGGTGACCGTCGACCCGTCCACTGCGGTCACCGCCTTGGTACCTACGTCCACGGTGTGCACGTCCATCTGCACCACCGTCACCGAGGGGCGGTCCTCGAAGATCACCTTCAACGGCCGGGCCACGTCCTCGGCCGGCAGCTGCGAACTGGCCACCTGGTACAGCAATGGCTGGAACTGCAGGTAGTCGTGGCGGTCGACGAGCACCACCTCGACGTCCTTGCGGCCCAGTTCGTGCGCGCAGGCCACCCCGGCCATGCCACCACCCACGACGACGACCTTCGGCACGGAACCTCCCGTTTCACTCGCAAACGACTCTGCTGAGAAACCCCCGGCGCATCATCGTCCCATTCGCATGAATTCCCCGCCGCCCGGGTAGGTCAGGGTGTCCGTTGCATGAACGAAAAGCAAACGCACACGGCGTGCGGGGTGGCGTTGACTTAGATTTCAACCATGCCTATCAGAGTGCGGCCCGGTTCTCCTCATCCGCTGGGCGTGACCCTCACCGGGGACGGCGCGAATGTCGCTGTGTATTCCTCGGTCGCCGAGGCGGTGACGCTGTGTTTGTTCGACGAGGACGGCACCGAAACCCGGATCGCCCTTCCGGGTCCGGACGCGGGGGTGTGGCACGGGCGGGTTGCCGGGCTGAAGGCCGGTCAGGCCTACGGATTCCGGGTCGACGGTCCGTGGGATCCCGGTGCCGGTCTGCTCTGCAATCCGAACAAGCTCCTGCTCGATCCCTATGCCCGCGCCATCAGCGGCTCCGCGTCCTTCCCTCCCGCCGTCCACGCCCACGATGTCGACGATCCGAGGCGGCCGAGCGCGCTGGATTCGGCGGCGTGCACGCCGCGCGGGGTGATGGTCGATCGGGTGCGCGGAAATCACCCGATCGATGCCGATGATGACGGTTGGCAACGACCCCGGCGACATATCTCCGATTCGGTCATCTACGAATTGCACGTCAAGGGTTTCACCGCGCGGCACCCCGACATTCCGGCGGCGCTGCGTGGGACGTACGCCGGACTGGCACATCCGGTGGCCATCGAATACCTGAAGGGGTTGGGAATCACCACCGTCGAGCTGCTGCCGGTGCACCACAATGTTCCTGAGGCATTCCTGGTCGAACGCGGGCTGACAAATTACTGGGGCTACAACACGATCGGGTTCTTCGCCCCTTACTCCGGGTATTCGGCAGCGGTGCGCGCCGGCGATCCCGGCGGGCAGGTGGAGGAATTTGCCGCCATGGTCCGCGCGCTGCATGCCGCGGATATCGAGGTGCTGCTCGACGTGGTCTACAACCACACCGCAGAGGCAGGGCCGGAGGGGCCTGCGCTGTGCTTCCGCGGCCTGGACAACGCCGCGTACTACCGGTTGAATCCGGCCGACCGCTCGCGCTACATCGACACCACGGGGTGCGGGAACTCCCTCAACGTGGGCAACCCGGCCTGCCTGCGGTTGATCATGGATTCGCTGCGCTACTGGGTCTCCGAGATGGGCGTGGACGGGTTCCGTTTCGATCTCGCCTCGACCCTGGCCCGGCAGGACGGCGGGTTCGAGGACGTCGCGGCCTTCTTCGACCTGGTCTGGCAGGACCCGATCGTCTCGCAGGTGAAGCTGATCGCCGAACCGTGGGACGTCGGGCAGGGCGACAGCTACGACGTCGGGCGGTTCCCGGCCGGTTGGAGCGAATGGAACGGCAAGTTCCGCGACACCGTTCGCGATTTCTGGCGCAGCCACGACGGGTTGATCCCCGACCTGGCCACCCGGCTCGAGGGTTCGCCGGACCTGTACACCCGCCATCGGCGCGGACCGGACGCCTCGATCAACCTGGTGACCGTGCACGACGGATTCACCCTGGCCGATCTGGTGTCCTACAACGACAAGCACAACGAGGCCAACACCGAGCACAACCGGGACGGCACCAGCGACAACCGGTCGTGGAACTGCGGGGTGGAGGGGCCGACCGACGACCCGGACATCCGGCAACTGCGGTCCCGGCAATCACGAGCGTTCGTGTCCACCCTGCTGCTGTCCCGCGGAGTGCCGCTACTGCTCGGGGGTGACGAGGTCGGACGCAGCCAGCAGGGCAACAACAACGCCTACTGCCAGGACAACGAAATCGCCTGGTGGGATTGGTCGGCGCAGGACCTCGAACTGCAGGAGTTCGTCAGGGAGCTGATCGCGCTGCGGCTGGCGCACCCCGTCCTGCGTCGCCGCAGCTATCCGCGGCACCCGCACACCCAGCGCTTCTTCACCCCTGACGGCGAGCCGATGACCGACTCCGACTGGCGCGATGCCGGGGCGAAGAGCGTGGCGCTGGTGCTGTCCGGCTCCGTCGACCCCGACCTGGACGATGACGGGGAACCCATGCTCGATGACGATCTGGCGGTGTTGGTGAACGCGTGGTGGGAGCCACTGGATTTCGCGCTGCCCCGAGTTGATGGTCGGGGTGACGGCGCGGCCGATGGAGAGCGCTGGACCGTCTTGTCGGACAGCTACGAACCGGCCAACCGGGAGACGGTGGTTGCCGCCAAGGGGGTCGGCGTCGGACCGCGGTCGCTGGTGCTGCTAAATCGAAGTACCTGATCCGTCGGCTCCTTTTGCGGGTAGCGTGGCTATCCAGACCGCCGTGGCGGGGCGGTGAATCAAGGGGGCAAGGAGGCGGGGTCGCTCTGGTGATCCAAGACATGGTGCGCAATGGCGCGCACTCTTGTGCCGTGCTGACCAGCGACGAGCAGTGGTGGGAAGTGCTGGCGGACTTCGTCACCGGCGGGATGGAACGCGAGGAACGCGTACTCCTTGTCGGGTTGACCGATGCCGAGGCCGCGGAGGTCAGGAGCAGGCTGTCCGAGGACGGCGCGGACCCAGACGCGGCCACCAGGCGCGGGGATCTGATCGTGCTGCCCGAAGACCTTTCACGGGAGTTCTTCCAGTCGCCCGAGATCGAGGTTGCCGCCAAGATCACCGACGAGCTGGATGACGCGATCCGCGGTGGGTACCGCGGGATCAGGCTCAGCGGCGTGTATACCGGCGTCGGCATCGGCCCGCAGGAACCCACCGTCGACCGGCTGATGAGGGGTAAGCCACTCACCGTGCTGTGCCCCTACCGG
Organism: Nakamurella sp.; assembly: GCA_035633315.1. Classification (GTDB taxonomy): domain Bacteria; phylum Actinomycetota; class Actinomycetes; order Mycobacteriales; family Nakamurellaceae; genus Nakamurella. The sequence continues at coordinate 5,210 of DASQFG010000513.1, forward strand.
CGTCAGAACCTGACCTACGACGAGGTCGGCCGCATCCGCGAATTGCACGACAGTGAAGTGGTCGACGACGCGCTCTACGACGACTCGATGCTGCGCGTCACCCGGCCCCGCCCTGGATGGCTGCGGTTGGCCGGCCGGATGACCGCGACCAACTACGCGGCGGTGCTGGACGTGGTGGCCGTGGCCGCCCGGGGCGGTGATCGTGACCTGGACCTGGCGTCGTTGCGGGACATCGACGCCGCGGCGGCGCACGCGCTGATCACCAGCGTCGGCCGCGGCGTCCGGCTGCGACACCCGGGGCCGCTGGTGCAGCGGATCGCCAGGCTGCTGGCCCGCGGACCGGTGCCCACCGCTGTCCAGGGTCCGACCGGCTACTGACCGAGTGGTTGCCTTCCGCCGGCTACCCGGCCGGCGTCTGCTCGACGACGGGTGGGGCCGCCGGCCCCTTCACCCGCGCGCGGAACACCCAGTACGTCCAGCCCTGGTAGGCCAGCACCAGTGGCAGCATCACGGCCGCGACGATCGTCATCACCGTCAAGGAATAGGAACTGGCCGTGCTGTTCTCGACGGTGAGCGTGTAGGCGTCGGCGGTGGTGGAGATCATCACCGCGGGATAGAGGTTCGCGAACACCGCGGCCACGGTGCCGCCGATGGCGACGGCGGTTGCGGCGAACGCGCGGCCGGCCCCCGGGGAGCCCTTGGCCAGCGCAAACGCGGCCAGCACGGCCAGCACCGGGACGGCCAGCGCGATGCTGCCGCCGGCACCGGGCCGCACCATCAGGTAGGTCCACACCGCGAAGATGATCACCAGCAGGGCCGCCGGGAGCGACAACCGCCGTTGCAGCGAGACCGCCCGCTGCATGACGATTCCGGTGGATCTGATGCTCAGGAAGGTCGCGCCGTGCCACAGGCACAACGCCAGCATGGTGATCCCCACCCACAGGCCGTACGGGGTGAGCAGGTTCAGGAAGGTTCCGGTGAAGTTGCCGTCGGCATCGATCGGCAGCCCGACCAGCAGATCGCCCAGCCCCACCCCGATCAGCAGCGGTGCCAGCACTGAGCCGATGGTCAGCGTCCAACTCCAGGTCGAGCGCCAGGTCGGGCTGTCGAACTTACCGCGGAACTCGAAGGACACCCCCCGGACGATCAACGCGGCCAGCAACAGCCACAGCGCCAGGTACAGCGCGGAGAACCAGGTGGCGTACCACGGCGGGAAGGCCGCGAACATGGCGGCGCCGGCGACGATCAGCCAGACCTCGTTGCC
>DASQFG010000514.1:0-8861 GCA_035633315.1 Nakamurella sp.
GGCCCGACGAGGCCCGCCGCCTAGACTCCCACCTGATCACGGACGATCGCGATCGGCGTCGTTCCCGCCCGGAAGGCCCTCATGCCCAGCCCCACCACACCGGTCGCCGCCGACCATCTCAACCCGACCGACGCCGCCGCCATCGACGCCGCGGTGGCGGACGCGCTCGCCGCGGTCGGCGCCGCGCCCGACCTCGACGCGCTCAAGGCCACCAGGCTTGCGCACGCCGGGGACAAGAGCCCGCTTGCCCTGGCCAATCGGGCGATCGCTGACCTGCCCAAGTCGGACAAGGCGACCGCCGGCAAACTGATCGGCAGGGCCCGCGCGACGGTCAACGCCGCCATCGGCGCCCGCGACGCAGAGCTCACCGCCGAGCGGGACGCCCGGGTCCTCGCCGAGGAGGCCGTCGACGTCACGCTGCCGTACGACCGCCACCCGGGCGGGGCCCGGCACCCGATCTCCACCGTGATGGCCCGGATCGAGGACGTGTTCCTGGCGATGGGCTGGGAGGTGGCCGAGGGTCCGGAGCTGGAAACCGAGTGGTTCAACTTCGACGCGTTGAACTTCCCGAAGGACCATCCGGCGCGGGAGATGCAGGATTCGTTCTACGTGGCCGGCACGCCCGATGAGAACGGCGCCGCGACCGAATCCGGGCTGGTGCTGCGCACGCACACGTCACCGGTGCAGATCCGCGCCATGCTGGAACGCCGGCCGCCGCTGTACGTGGCGTGCCCCGGCCGGGTCTACCGCACCGACGAGCTCGACGCTACGCACACCCCGGTGTTCCACCAGGTCGAAGGCCTGGCCATCGACCGGCACCTGTCCATGGCGCATCTCAAGGGCACCCTCGACCATTTCGCCCGAGCCATGTTCGGACCCGAATCGCGCACCCGGCTGCGGCCCTCGTACTTCCCGTTCACCGAGCCCAGCGCCGAGATGGACGTGTACTTCCCCGGCAAGAAGGGCGGCGCAGATTGGGTCGAGTGGGGCGGCTGCGGCATGGTCGACCCGAACGTGCTGCGGGCGTGCGGGCTCGATCCCGACGAGTGGAGCGGCTTCGCGTTCGGCATGGGCATCGAGCGAACCCTGCAGTTTCGCAACGAGATCCCCGACATGCGCGATCTTGTCGAGGGTGACGTGCGGTTCACCGCGGCCTTCGGAACGGAGGTCTGACGATGAGGCTCTCCCTGGACTGGCTGGCCGACGTGCTCGACCTGCCCGCCGGAGCGACGCCGGATCAGGTGTCGGATGCCTTGCTGCGCATCGGGTTCGAGGTGGAGGAGCTGCACACTGTGCCGCCGACCATTGGCGATCTGGTTGTCGGGCAGGTGCTCTCGATCGAGGAGCTGACCGGGTTGAAGAAGCCGATCCGCTTCTGCTCCGTGGATGTCGGCCCCGGCAACGGCCCGGGCGGCAGCGACGAGCCGCGCGGGATCATCTGCGGGGCAACGAACTTCGCCGCCGGCGACACGGTGGTGGTGGCGCTGCCCGGCGCCGTGCTGCCCGGCGGCTTCGTCATCGCCTCGCGCACCACCTACGGCCGCATCTCCGACGGCATGATCTGCTCCGACCGCGAACTGGGCACCGGCAACGATCATGACGGCATCCTGGTGGTCGACCCGGACGCCGCGGTCGGCAGCGACGCCCGGGCGCTGATCGGCGCCGACGACACGGTGATCGAGATGTCCATCACCCCGGACCGCGGATACGCCTTGTCTGTTCGCGGGTTGGGTCGGGAACTCGCCGCCGCCTTCGACCTGCCGTTCACCGACCCCGCCGACCGGGAATTGCCGGCGCGCGCGGAGGGCGGCTGGCCGGTGACGATCGCCGACCCCGTCGGCTGCGGCCGGTTCGTCACCGTCCGGGTGACGGGTCTCCAACCCACCGCGCCGTCCCCGTATTGGTTGCGCCGCAGGCTGTCAGCGGCCGGGATCCGGTCGATCTCGCTCGCCGTGGACGTCACCAACTACGTGATGGTGCATCTGGGCCAGCCGCTGCACGCCTTCGATGCCGGGCGGCTGACGGGCGGCATCACCGTCCGCCGGGCGGTCGCGGGGGAGACCCTGAAGACCCTCGACGGCTCGGTCCGCGAACTCGCCATCACCGACCTGGTGGTCGCCGACGAATCCGGCGCGATATCGCTGGCCGGCGTGATGGGCGGTGAGTCCACCGAGATCCATTCCGGCACCACGGATGTCGTCATCGAAGCGGCGTACTGGGATCCGCCGGCCATCGCTGCCACGGCCCGCCGGCACCGGCTGCCGAGCGAGGCGTCCCGTCGGTTCGAGCGGGCGGTGGACCCCGCGATCTCGGCGGTCGCGGCGGAGTTGGCCGCCGAATTGCTGGTGCTCTACGGCGGCGGGCAGATCGTCGGACGGTCGGATGTCGCGGGCGAACCGCTGGCATCGGCGACGATCACCCTTCCGCTGGGCGAGCCGGAGCGGCTGACCGGCCGTCCGTACGAGCGGGAGGTCATCGTCCGGCGGCTCGAGCAGGTCGGCTGCATCGTTTCCGAAGCGGGCAATGGCATGGCATTGACGGTCACCGCCCCCAGCTGGCGACCCGACCTGTCCCGCCCGGCCGATCTGGTCGAGGAGGTGGCTCGGCTGGAGGGATACGACACCATCGATCCGGTGCTGCCGCTGGCATCGGTCGGTACCGGGCTGACCGCGGGTCAGCGCCGCGAGCGGTCGATCACCGCCGACCTGGCCGCGGCCGGGTTGACCGAGGTGCTCTCATTCCCGTTCATCGGCGCCGCCGACCTGGAGGCGCTGGGGCTCGATCAGGACGACAGTCGCCGGCGGGCCACCGCACTGGTCAACCCGCTGGACGCCGAACGTCCGCTGATGCGCACGACACTGCTGCCCGGACTGCTGGACACCGTGCTGCGCAACATCTCTCGCGGCACTCGCGACCTGCTGGTGTACGAGATCGGCCCGGTGTTCCTGGCGAAGGGCAACGCCCCGGACCCGCCGGCGGTGGGTGTCGGCAGGCGCCCCGACGACGCCGAGATCGCGGTGCTGAACGCGGCGCTCCCGCTGCAGCCGAGGCATCTGGCGATCGTGCTGGCCGGCTCGGTGGACCGGCCCGGCTGGTGGGGCGAGGGCCGCCCGGCCAGCTGGGCCGACGCGATCGAGTTCGCCCGCCGGGTCGGCGCGGTGGCCGGCGCCGAGGTCCGAGTCGTCGGGGCCGAAATGGCGCCGTGGCACCCGGGCAGGTGCGCGAGTATCCGGGTGGGCGACTGGCCGATCGGGTACGCCGGGGAACTGGCGCCCGCGGTGGTCGAGCGCCTCGGCCTGCCGCCGCGGACCGCGGCCCTGGAGCTGAACCTGGACGCCCTGCCGGAGCGTCGGCCGTCGGTGGCGCCGGTCATCTCGCCGTACCCCCCGGTGCACGTGGATGTGGCGGTGGTGGTCGACGCGTCGACGCCGGCCGGGGACGTCCTCCACGCACTCCGTGACGGGGGCGGGGAGCGGCTGGAATCCGTCAGGCTCTTCGACGTCTACGCCGGCGATCAGGTCTTGCCCGGCCGCAAGTCGCTGGCGTTCTCCATGGTGGTGCGGGCGCCGGACCGGACGCTGACCGCCGCCGACGCGACCGCCGTGCGCGACGCCGCCGTGGCGTTGGCGGCGCAGCGGGTGGGCGCCACCCTGCGCTGACCGGCGCCGGTCGGGGACCGATCACCCGCTGATCGGTCCCCGAGCGGCGATCAGCCGGCGATCACCCGGCGCGCGGCCGGCGGGGTCAGATCGTGTCCGGCAGTTCCAGGCCGCTCCTGTCGAGCAGCACCAGGCCGTGCAGCTCGAGTTCGGCCGGGTAGACCAGCACCGCCAGCCGAGCCCCGAACTCCGCCGCATCGCCGTGCAGGGTCAGGTCCTCCCTGGTGCCGTCGCTCAGCGTCGCGACGGCGGCGCGCACGTCGGCCGCCGCCCGCACGATCACCAGGTGCGCGCCGGCACCCGACCGGCCGACGAAGGTGGCGAGCCGGCGGCCCGGCGGCAACGGCGGACCGCCGAACCCGGCGCCCCACCGACGGCCGTCGGTTTCGACAACCTGGACCATGGTGCGACGACGGCGACCCGTGCCGTCGGCGGTGAGCGTCCAGCGTTCGCCGCCGGTGCCGAGGCCCTCGGCCAGGACGAGAGGATGTCCATCGTTCACCCGTCCATGATGGAGCGTTTCTCCTCGCAGTGGGTCACCCGGTCGAACGGTTTGTCCACAGCTGAGTTGCTCCGACTCGTGGTGAGCCGCGCCGGAGTGCCACCATGTCCCCATGCCCTTGAAACAACCGACCGAACTCGTCAGGAAGATCGAGAAGTCCGGCTACTACCCCGCGCTGGTCGCGGACGTGCTGGACATCGCCCTGGCCGACGAGACGGTGCTCGCACATCTCGTGCACGGCGAGACCACGTTCGACCTGGACACCATCCGCAGGCACCTGTCCGTGGTGGTCCTGACGAACAGCCGGTTGGTCTTCGTGCATGCCGACGACCACGGCGGTGACGAGGAGCACGGGGACGAGGCGCACGGCATCGCCACCAGCGAATCGGTCCCGCTCAGCGCGGTGCGCAGCGTGATGGTCACCCACGTGGTGTCCAAACCCGAGAAGTACCGGCCGGGATCGTTGGGGCGGGAACTGACCTTGACCATCGGCTGGGGTGCGGTGTCCAGGATCGATCTGGAGCCGGCGACCTGCGGTGATCCGCAGTGCGAGGCCGACCACGGGATGACCGGCAGCCTGACGGCCGACGATCTGTCGTTGCGGATCAGCGCCGACGCCGAGGGTGACGCCGCGCTGTCCGACGGGGTCGCGTTCGCCAAGGCGTTGTCGTCGATGACGGCCGTCGCGTATCGCCGGTGACGCACGCCAGGGACTCGGTGCGGTTCCCGACTCCCGACCCGATTCCCGTCGTGCCGTGCTACGACGACACCGGCCTGGGTGCGGTGCTCCCGGGCGCGGCGCGTGCGCTGGGCACTGCGGTGGACCGTCCCGCCATTGCCCTGCCCAGCGCCCGATCGGTCTGCGTGGTGCTCATCGACGGGCTGGGCCGGCTGCTGCTCGAGGAGGCCGCGGCCGACGCCCCCTTTCTCACCTCGCTGCTCGCCGGGGGACGGGAACTCACTGCTGGATGCCCGAGCACTACCGCGACCTCGATGGGCTCGTTCGGCACCGGGCTGTCGCCGGGGCAGCACGGGCTGCTCGGCTACGAGGTGATGGACCCGGACCGCGGTGTGCTGCTCAACGAGTTGAAATGGGATCCAGGGACCGACCCCCTCGCCTGGCAGCCGCATCCCACGGTGTTCCAGGTCCTGGTCGCGGACGGAGTGACGGTCACCCGGGTCGGCAATCCGGAATTCGACGACTCGGGACTCACCCTGGCGGCGTTGCGCGGCGGCGACTTCGTCGCGGCGAAGCGGCTGTACTCGCGGGTGGATATCGCGGTCGCCGCGCTGGCCACACCCGGCAGGAGCCTGGTGTACCTGTACTGGGGCGACCTGGACGGAGCGGGGCACGCCCACGGCTGGCGCTCCCCGCACTGGAACCGGGAATTGCGTGACGTCGACCGCGAAATGGCCACGCTGGCTCGGCGCCTTCCGGTGGGCACCGTGCTGGTGATCACCGCCGACCACGGGATGGTCGATGTCCCGCACGGCGACCGGGTCGACCTCGCCGAGCATCCCGAGCTGGCCGCGGGGGTGCGGATCCTGGGCGGGGAGGCCAGATTCGCCCAGGCGTACTGCGAGCCGGGTCAGGCGCGGGCGGTTGCCACCCGGCTCGCCGACGCCCTGGGTGACCGCGCCTGGGTGCGCACCAGGGACGAGGCGATCGACGCCGGTTGGTTCGGTCCGGCCCACAACCGGGTGCGCCCGCGGCTGGGTGACGTGCTCGTCGCGGGCATCGGCTCGTTCGCCCTGGTCGATTCGCGGACCGCGACGCCGCACGTCCTACGGCTGATCGGCCAGCACGGTTCGCTGACCGCGGACGAGCAGCTGGTGCCTTTGCTCGTACATACCGGCTGACCGGTCAGTGCGCGGGTGGATCCTGATTCTCGTCCTCCGACGCGGATGTCCGGTCCTCGAGCGTGCTGCGGATCTTCTGGACCACCTGCTGGAGATCGTTCATGTGGTCGCTGATCCGGCCGGCGACCGCCGGCTGCTCCGCCGAGCTGCGCTGGGTGGTCTGCATGGCCAAACCGAGCGCGAACAGGCGTTGGATCACGTCGTCGTGCAGGTCGAGGTCGTGCAGCGCCTGATGATCCAAGGCCAACTGCAGGCGCTTGCGTTCGACGGCGAACCGAATCGCCCGCGAGATCGAGTATCCGTCGGCGTGCTGCTTGACCAGGTAGTCCTGAGCGCCGAGGCGGAGCGCCGACAGGCCGGTTGCTCCGTCGTCAAGGCCGGTGAGCACGACGATCGGCAACGTCGGGGCCAGTTCGCGTAGCCGGCGCAGAGCCTGTAGGCCGCTGGCGTCCGGCAACCCGAGGTCGATCACCGCGCAATCGACGCATGCCAACCGTTCGGCGGAGACTTCCCGCAGGGTAGCGGCGATATCGGAGTCGATCCCTTCTCCGTAGTCGACCAGCGCCTCCTCGGTCATCCGGGCGTCGGCCCGGCTGTCCTCCAGGAGCAAGATCCGGAGCCGAGCTTGCCCGGCCGGTTCAGCGCCCGAGGTTCCGCCCGTCGCCGCTGCGGCGACGGGCGTCCCCTGCCCCCGGAACATTTCGACCATCACCGGTTAACCACAGCAGCTCTCGCTCCCCGATAGCAGAGGCAAACGTCCCTGAACCATGCGCCGATATGCACTCTGGTGCAGGGAATTTGCCCAAATTTCGGGCTACCGGTCCGGCGGCGGACCGACGGCAGGGAGTTTCGCTACTGCCTGTTGATATCAGCTACTTCAGGTAACCAGAATCCACCAGACTGGGGATGTTTCGATCACAGGGCGCGGCCTCGGTGTGCGGGTCGGCAGGAAGCGTGAACCACACGCAGGACCCGGCGCCCGCGTCGGAGTCGTCGATACCGACCTGCCCGCCGTGGCACTCGACGATCTTCTTCACCAGGGCCAGCCCGATGCCGGTGCCGGGGTATTCCTCGGCCACGTGCAGTCGCTTGAACATCCCGAAGACACGATCGCGATGACGGGGTTCGACGCCGATCCCGTTGTCGGTCACGGTGAACCGCCAGTGCTCCGCGCACCGCTCGGCGCGCACCGACACCCGCGGAGCGACGCCCGGTGCGGCGAATTTCACCGCATTGCTGATCAGGTTCTGGAACACCTGCGTGAGCTGAGTCGGTTCGGCCATGACGACCGGCAAGGGACCGACGGTGACGGACGCCTTCGTGTCGGCCAGGGTGGGCCCGAGTGCGGTGAGCACGCCCCTGACCGCGACCTCGACGGAGGTGGGCACGAGGTCACCCTGCACTCGCCCGACCCGCGAGAAGCTCAACAGACCGTCGATGAGGCTTTGCATGCGCTCGCAGCCGTCGACGGCGAACCCGATGAACTCGTCGGCCTGATCGTCGAGCCGCCCCTGGTACCGGCGAGCCATCAGCGACAACGGGCGGGAGATGGCCCGTAGTGGTTCCGAGAGGTCGTGGGAGGCAACATAAGCGAACTGCTCGAGTTCGGCGTTGGACCGGGCGAGGGCGACATTCGCCTCTTCGAGCTCCGCGCCGCGCCGCGCTCTCTCCTCCTCGGCCCGCTTGCGGTGGGTGATGTCGTGCGCCGTCGCCACGATCCCCAGCACGGTGCCGCCGGCGTCCCGGTAGAGCGCCGCGTTCGCCAGCACATCGCGGATCTCGCCGTCCGGACGGCGGATCGTAAAGGCGGCGTCGACGATGAAGCCCGCGGTGAACACCTGATGGAATGCCTCCCGGGCGCGGTCCGGTTCGGTGAAGTAGTCGGCGAAAGACGTGCCGATGATCTCCTCGCGCCGAGCCCCCATCCCGCGGATCGTGGCCTGGTTGAAGTCGGTGATCTTCCCTTCCGGGCTGACCGTCACCAACGGGTCCTGGCTTGCCTCGATCAGGCTGCGGGCGTACCGCTCGGCATTCCTGGCAGCGGTGATGTCCCGGTTGACCTCCATCGTGGCGATCCGGGTGCCGTTCGGCGCCAGACGCCCCGCCCAGCGGCTGGCCAGCACCATGCGCTGCCCGTCCTTCCGGGTCTGCACCAGCTCGCCCTGCCATGACCCGGAGGCGTCGAGCTCTGCCTCCAGGTCTGCACCGGGGCTCGGGTACTCGGTGTGCAGGAGGTCGGTCGCAATGCGCCCGACGGCTTCCGCGCGGGTGAACCCGTAGGTGCGTTCCGCGCCATGATTCCAGAAGGTGATCACGTGCCCGGCGTCCCACACGAGAATCGCGTCGTGGGCGAGTTCGAGCAGAGAGGCCTGGTCGGACAACGCCCGCTCGGCGGCCCTGCGGTCGGAAATGTCGGCGAAGGCCGCCACCGTGAATTCCACGGCTCCGGCCCGGTCATAGATCGGGGTCCCCCACACCTCGAGCGCGATGGTGCCATCCTGCCGGCGCAGCTCCATGTCGTCGAAGTGGGCGCGCTCTCCGCGCAGCGCACTGGCATGAGCGGTGTCCCCGAAGGGGTACAGCGGCCCACCGTCCCGGACGTAGGCCTGGAACACCTCAAGTGCGGCACCGTTGGCTGCCTGCTCTGCCATATCCGGGCCCCACAGCCGCCCGGCTTCGCTGTTGGCGTAGTACACGTGGCCGTCCGTGGTTCTGATGGACACGCCCACCGGCAGGGCGTTCAGGAACTGGAACATCCGGGATTCGCTGGCCACCGCCACCCGCCGAGCGCGCTCCGCGCGCAACGCCATCCACACCGCGAAGGCGACGAGGAAGGCCGT
>DASQFG010000515.1:0-5366 GCA_035633315.1 Nakamurella sp.
TGGAGTCCGCGCTGCGTGCCCGGCTCCATCTCGGAGAGGTTGCCGACCAGGATCGAGCGCGCGGAGCCCGGTGGCGTGATCTGCACGAACCGGATCTCCTCGCGGACCCGGTGGTCGTGGTCGAGGGTGAAGCCGACCTGCTCGGTGTAGAACGCGATCGCGCGGTCGATGTCGGTGACGGGAATGCTGACGAGTTCGATCCTGGTGTCCATGCCTCGAAGGTAGGGGCCATTCAGGTCAGGCCGTGATCTGAAGGACAACGACGTTCCCGGGGACCACGCCCATCCACACAAGATGCGAGGTGGAACTTCAGGTGGTTGCCGGGCCGGTGCTCGAAGGGGCGTGCCCGGGACGGATCACAAGTTGTCGTAGACCCCGGATGCGTAGCGCCGAGTGGACCAGCGAGACACGCACTTCAGCAAGAATCGTTTGCAGCCAATAGTCTTGCGGCCGCCGCGATCAATCGGGGGCTCGTGGCATCGTGGTGTACTTTGTTTCGTGCGCCTCGTCCAGGAACAGCACGCCGCGGTGGGCGAGGCTGACGCTGCCGGGCCGGATGTGCGCCGATCCGCCGCCGACCACCGCGGCCAGCGACGCCGAGTGGTGCGGATCGACGAACGGGGGCCGGGTGATCAGCGGAGTGTCCTCGGCCAGCGTCCCGGCCACCGAGTGCACCGCGGTCACCTCCAGTGCCTGCTCGGGTTCCAGCGGGGGCAAAACGCCGGGCAGCCGGGTCGCCAACATCGTCTTGCCGGCGCCCGGCGGCCCGATCATCGCCAGGTGATGCCCGCCGGCGGCCGCGACCTCCAAGGCCAGCCGGGCCTCGGGTTGTCCCAACACATCCGCCAGGTCCGGCACCACCCGGTCGTCGCACGGGGATGCCGCCTCCGCCGCCACCAGGTTGTTGCCCTCCCCTCGCAGCCACGCGATCAGGTCGGCCAGGCAGCGCACTCCGTGCACCCGCACCCCGGTCGCCAACGCGGCCTCCGCCACGTTCCCGGCCGGCACCACCGCTCGCACCCGACCCGCCGCCCGCGCCGCCAGCAGGCTCGGCAACACCCCGCGCACCGGCCGCACCGCCCCGTCCAAACCCAACTCACCGAGCAGCACCGCCTCCCCCGCGGCACCCGCCGGGACACTGCCGGCCGCCGCGAGAACCGCTACCGCCAAGGCGATGTCGTACCCGGCGCCGCGTTTTGGCAGCGCCGCCGGCGACAACGCCAAGGTGATCCGCCGATCCGGCCATTTCTGCCCCGAATTGAGCACCGCGGCCCGCACCCGATCCCTCGCCTGGGTGACCGCCGCATCTCCCATCCCGATCACCGTGGTCCCCGGCAACCCGGCCGCGAGGTCCGCCTCCACCGCCACCAGGTGCCCGGCGATCCCGGACAGCGCCACCGCCCACGTCCGCGCCAGCGCCATCTAGAACGCCTCGGCCCGATGCTCGATCTCCGGCGCCGAACCCGGCCGCCACAACACACCGATCACGTCGAACCGCATCGCCGGGAACACCTTCACCGGGTTCGCCGTCAACCACAACACCGCCAGCCGCCGCAGCTTGCGCCGTTTGGCCTGGGTGACCGCCTCGAACGGAGACCCGAACCCCTCGCCGCTGCGGGTCTTCACCTCGCAGAAGACCACCGTGGAATCGCGATCGGTTGCGACGATGTCCAACTCACCCTCGGCGCACCGCCAATTCCGGGCCAACACGACCAACCCGGCCCGCTCCAGAGCGTCCACCGCGACGTCCTCCCCACGTCGCCCCAACTCGTCTTTCGCTGCCATGCACAGAGCCTGGACGAAACCCGTTGCGCCATGGGGCGATCGATCAACAATGTGGACAACACCGGGCATGGGAACAACTCGGCGGGACCAGTGCAGCGTGGCCCGGCCTGAATGGCCCGATATCCACGAGGCGCCGCGGATGCATAACACGGTGTATTCGAATGGCCGGATCGACGACAACGGACAAACGGGATCAACCGAATATTTCGCGTTGTTGATCTCGTTGCGGTAATTCGACAGCGCTATCAGAATCCGAAACACGGACGCTGCCGGGACGGCGCGTCCAGAAACGGCATTCACCCTGGCCGTCCAGCGGCTCCCGGCCTGAATCGTGGCAGCCCGCCGAAGGTGCCATAGCGGGGCCGCTACGCTCGGCTCGGCCAGATGATCCCGGGGCGCCGACACCCCCGACATCAGGCCGCGGTGGGGACGCGGCCGCTGGTTCGACCGTTCCCGGCCGTCATCCGCGGAAGGAGATCACCCGGTGTCCACCGCCGCGCAACGATCTCCGACGCCGCCGGGCAGGCCGCTCCCCAGGAGAATTCTGCCCAGGTTGGACCGGCGGGAGGTCGTCGCCGTCTTTGCCGGTGGCGCGGTGGGCACCCTGCTACGGGCGGCGCTGTCGGAGGCTTTTCCCCATTCGGCGACCAACTGGCCGTGGCCGACGTTCGTGGTGAATGTGGTCGCGGCTGTCCTGCTGGGATATTTCGTGACCAGGCTGCAGGAGCGACTACCGATTTCCAGCTATCGCAGGCCGCTGCTGGGCACCGGCCTGTGCGGCGGACTGTCGACGTTCTCCACGATGCAGGTCGAACTGCTCAAGATGATCGACGCCGGCGCCTACGGACTGGCCTTGGGGTACGCGGCGGCCAGCGTCGTCGCGGGCTACCTGGCCATCCATCTCACGACCGCCGCCGTGCGCCGGGTGTGGTCGCCACGATGAACGCGGTGGTGTGGGCCGGCGTGGTGCTGATCGGTGGGTGCGGATCGGTCCTCCGCTTTGTGGTGGACGGCGCGGTGGCAGCGCGGCTGGGGAAAGGCTTCCCGTTCGGGACCCTGGTGGTCAACGTCAGCGGCGCCATGATTCTGGGGTTGATCACCGGTCTGGCACTCAGTGGCAGCGAGGCACTGCTCGCCGGCACGGCCGCAGTAGGTTCGTACACGACGTTCTCCACCTGGATGCTGGAAACGCAGCGGCTGGCCGAGGAACGCCAGAACCGTTCGGCAGCACTCAACGTTGTCGTCAGCCTGGTGCTCGGCGTCGCTGCCGCCGCGCTCGGCCGGCTGATCGGGGCGCACCTGTGAACGAGGACTGCCTCAAGCTGACGGTGTATTTCGGCGAACGCAAACGCGTCGGACACCGATTCGTCGCCGACGCCCTGCTCGACCTGTACGGGCGGCATCAGATCGCCACCAGCGTGCTGCTCCGCGGTGTCGAGGGCTTCGGGCTCCGGCATCACCTGCGCACCGACAGCTCGCTGAGCCTGTCGGAGGATCTACCGGCGGTCGCCATCGCGGTCGACACCCGCAAACGCATCGAGGCAGTACGTGACGAGGCGGCCGCCCTGGTTCGCAGCGGATTGGTGACGCTCGAACGGGCCCGCATGCAGACCGGTGAGATCACGGCCGCGCCGTTGCCCACCGAACTGGACGAGGCCACCAAACTCACCGTCTATCTCCGGCGGCAGGAGCGGGTGTACCGGGTGCCGGCCTTCGTCGCCGTGTGCGACCTGCTGCACCGGCGCGGCGTCGCCGGCGCCACCACCTTGCTGGGGGTCGATGGCACCGCTCACGGAGTTCGCGAACGGGCCCGGTTCTTCGGGCGCAATGTGGACGTGCCGATGATGGTGATCGCGGTGGGATCAGGTCAACAGATCGCCCGGGTGCTGCCCGAACTCGGCGGCCTGCTGCACCGGCCGATGATCACGCTCGAACGGGTGCGTGTCTGCAAACGCGACGGACAGCTGCTGGAGACCCCGCACCGGCTTCCCGGTACCGACGAGCACGGAATGGCGCTCTGGCAAAAGCTCATGATCTACAACTCCGACACAGGGCTGCGGGGCGGGCAACCCATCCACCGCGCGATCACCCGGCAATTGCGTCGCTCCGGTGCCGCCGGATCGACCACGCTGCGCGGAATCTGGGGGTTTCACGACGACCGCCCACCGCACGGCGACCGCGCCCTCCAGCTCGGTCGGCAGGTGCCGACGGTGACGATAGTGATCGACACACCCGAGCGCATCGCTGAGTCGTTCGCGGTGGTGGACCAGCTCACCGACGAACGCGGTCTGGTCACCAGTGAGATGGTCCCTGCGGTGCGAGCCACGGCGGCCGACAACAAGCGCGGTGGGGTGCGATTGGCGAACTACCGGTTCTGACCCGTCCGCCCGATGTCAGCGAGCTCGGCGATGATCCGCGATCTGGTGCGCTCGCGCAGTTCGGGGACGTCGCGCAGGGTCATGCCCGCGGTGCTGATCGGCTCCAGTACGCGCACCTCGGCGGTGGACCGGCCCAGGCGCCAGTCGTGCGCCCGCAGGGCCGTCGCGGCGCCATGGACCGCCAGCGGCAGGATCGGCACCTGAGCCTGGATCGCCAGCCGGAACGCCCCGTCCTTGAACGGGAGCAGACCACCGGTGGTCGACCGGGTGCCCTCCGGGAAGATCATCACCGAGACGTGCTGCGACAGGCGGATGGCGCACTGCTGCATCGCAGCGGTGGCGCTGCCGGTGTCCCCGCGTTCCAGCGGGATGTCCTTGGCCAGGCGCATCAGCCAGCCCAGCACCGGGATCGCGAACAACTCCTTCTTGGACAGCCATTTCATCTCCCACGGGAGGTGGCTGATCAACAGGATGTCGACGAAGGATTCGTGGTTCGACACCACCACGTAGGGATTGCGCGGGTCCCGCGGGAAGGTGCCGCCCGTCCGGAAGGTCCACAGCGGGTTCAGCCGCTCGTGCACCACCGTGAGCTTCCGGAACAGCAACCCCGTCCAGTACCGGGGCGGGTCGAACGGGGCCGTCAGCACCCAGACGATCGCCATCATCGGCAACCACACCAGCATGCACACGCCGAGCACGAACCACGACCAGATGGACCACACCGTCAACGACAAGTTCTTCATGGGACCGCCCCGCTTCCGGCGTCATTCTCCACCCAGCCGGCGGCAGTTCAGATCGGCACCCGTGTTGTCAGACCCCTGCTAAGCCTAAGGGAAACGATCGACCGTACCGGCAAGAGGCGTGTCACCGCAGCGATTGTCGGTGACTCCTGCTGCACGAAGCCAACGAGGCGTTCGCCGTGACCCTGTCCGACCCTGCCTGCGCGACGCTCGGCGCCCGCGCCCCCGTGCTGGTCACGATCGTCGACGACGACCCCGAACTCACCGCGGGGCAGCAGGAAGTGGGCGAGCTCGACGTCCGACGGGACGCGTTGCTGCAACAAGGCCACTGCCACCGAAGCGGACGCCGGCGAGTCGGAGCTCCTACTGAGTTCGGTCAAGGCCGACATCAACCAGCTCACCGCGCAACAGGAGCAGGATCGCCTCGATCGCTTCACCGAGATCGACCCGGTTCTCGTCGCCA
>DASQFG010000516.1:0-2674 GCA_035633315.1 Nakamurella sp.
GGACGACGCCGGCGGTGAGCGGACCCTGTTCGGGGCCCTCGCGGTCGGATTGTGGTTCCCGCTGCTGGAACACGAAGGGCGGGCAGTGCTGTGAGCGCCGCCGATGCGACGAGCCCGTTCGACATCCGCGGCAAGCTGCCCAGCGGCATCACCGTGCTGGAGGCCAGCGCCGGGACGGGTAAGACGCATGCCATCGGCGCACTGGTGACCCGTTACGTGGCCGAGGGTGTCGCCACCCTTGACGAACTGCTGGTGGTCACCTTCGGCCGCGCGGCCAGCCAGGAACTGCGGGAACGGGTCCGCGGCCACTTGGTGCAGGCCGAGCGGGTCCTCGCCGATCCGGCGGCGGCACGGTCGGCGGGCGACCAGCTCTACTCGCTGCTGGCCGGAGTCCCCGACGACGAGGTCGCGACCCGGCGGGAGCGGCTGCGGGCCGCGCTGGCCGGGTTCGACGCGGCCACCATCGTGACCACCCATCAGTTCTGCCAGTACGTGCTGACCGGGCTCGGTATCGCCGGTGACGGGGACGCCGACGTCGAGCTGGTGGAGAGCCTGGACGATCTGGTTGTCGAGGTGGTCGACGACCTGTACGTCAGGGCGTTCGCCGGAAGCCGTTCCGGGGAGCCGGTTTTCGATCGGGAGACGGCACTGTGGCTGGCCCGCAAGGTGATCGACGATCCGCAGGCCAGGTTGGTGCCGGCTACCGAGGAGCCGGGCACGCCGGCTGCCAGGAGGGTGGCGTTCGGCGCCGCCGTGCGGGCCGAGGTCGATCGCCGCAAACGGCGGCGCCGGATCCTCGGCTACGACGACCTGCTCACCCGGCTGGCCACCGCGCTCGAACCCGAGGATGCGGCGGCACGGGACCGGATGCGGGCGCGGTGGTCGATCGTGCTGGTCGACGAGTTCCAGGACACCGATCCGGTGCAGTGGCAGATCCTGGAGCGCGCGTTCGCCGGCCACGCGACGGTGGTCCTGGTGGGCGACCCGAAACAGTCCATTTACGCCTTCCGCGGTGGCGATATCGACACCTATCTGGCGGCGGCGGAGACCGCCGGTGCGCACCCGACCCTGAACCACAACTGGCGGGCGGACGCCCCGCTGGTCAATGCTCTGCAGGTGCTGCTGGGCGAGATGGCGCTGGGCGGCCAGGACATCCGAGTGCGACCGGTCTCCGCCGTCACCGAGAAGTCCCGGCTGGTCGGCGCGCCCTCCAGTGCGCCGCTGCGGCTGCGGTTGGTGCGGCGCGATGACTTCGAGACCGGCCGGAACGGGAAGATCCCGATCGATCGGGTGCGCAAGTTCGTCGCCCGCGATCTGACCGCGGATGTCGCGGCCCTGCTGAGCTCCGGCGCAAGCTTCGACGGTCGCCCGATCGCCGCCGGGGATGTCGCGGTGATCGTCGGGACGCACCAGCAGGCGAATCTGGTGCGGGAGAACCTCATCGCGACGGGCATTGCGGCGGTGGTCGCCGGGAATGTCAGCGTGTTCCACACCAGGGCCGGTGACGACTGGCTGGTGCTGCTGGAGGCATTGGAGCAGCCGCACCGCTCCGGGCGGGTCCGTGCCGCGGCGCTGACCCCGTTCGTCGGCCGTACCGCCGCGCAATTGGCGTCCGGTGGCGAGCGGCTGACCGACGAGTTGAGTGCGTTGTTCAGCCGGTGGGCGACCGTGCTCGCCGAGCGCGGGGTGGCCGCGTTGTTGGAAGTCGCCGTCACCGAATTGGACCTTCCGGCCAGGGTCCTCTCACAGGTCGACGGCGAACGAGCGCTGACCGATCTCCGGCACGTCGGCCAGGCGCTGTATGCCGTGGCGCTGGACGAGGGTCTAGGGCTTACCGCGCTGACCGAGTGGTTGCGCCGCAGGCGGGCCGACACCGGCTCCGAGATCGCCACCGACCGGATCCGCCGGCTCGACACCGATGCCGCCGCAACGCAAGTGGTCACCTTGCACGCCAGCAAGGGGCTGCAATACCCGGTGGTGTACCTGCCGTTCGCGTTCGATCGGTTCGTCCGCGCGCCGGACACCCTGCTCCTGCACCTGAACGGGCAGCGGGTCCTCGACATCGGTGGGTCCGGCACCACCGGTCGATCGGAGCGGCAGCGGCAGGCGCTGGCCGAGGAGGCGGGCGAGGCGCTGCGGCTGCTTTATGTGGGTCTGACCCGGGCCCAGTCGCAGGTGATCACCTGGTGGGCACCGACGAAGAACACGCCGTGTTCGGGCCTTCACCGGGTGCTGTTCGGGCGCCGTGATCTCACCGGCGGGGTTCCCGACGAGGTGTCACTCGTCGCCGATGACGCGGCCGACCGTCAGCTGCGTGAACTGGAGCAACGCGGCGGACCGGTGGTGGAGCGCGCGGCTGTGGGCGTGACACAACCGCCGGTTCCGCCGCTCGTGCCCGACACCACCTTCGCAGTAGGAATTCTCGATCGTCCGGTGGACACCGGGTGGCGCCGGGTGTCGTACTCGTCGCTGTCTGCCGCGGGGTCCGCTGCGCTCGCCGACGGCGCAAATGCCGCTGTGAACGGGGCGGCCCCCGGCGACGCCGGGGTGGGCAGCGAACCGGAGACCGGAGAGCGCGAGGACGAGGCGATCCCGTTGCTGCGCAGCGGTTCCGCGACCGATGAGGCCTTGTTGGCGGTGCCGTCACCGATGGCCGAACTGCCGGCCGGGACGT
>DASQFG010000517.1:0-6349 GCA_035633315.1 Nakamurella sp.
GATTCAAACCTTCTCTCCCGAAACCGCGCAGCTCTCACCGCGCCGATGAATGTTGCTTCGGGATATCCTGATTTCCTGATTTCCTGAGGCCCCTAGGGGAAACGCCTTCGGCGGGAGAAGCCTGATGCAGGTCAAGGACGTACTGGCCCACAAGAGTGGCGCCGTGGCCACCATCGATCCCGGCAGGTCCATCGCCGATGTCGTGGCCGCGCTCGCCCAGCACGGCGTCGGCGCCCTGGTGGTGAGTAGCGACGGCCGCTCCATCCAGGGAATCATCAGCGAACGGGACGTGGTGCGCGCACTGAACAGCCTGGGTCCCGCGCTGCTGCAGACGGCGGTCCGCGAGATCATGACGGTGAACGTGCACACCTGCGTCCCGACCGACGAGGTCGCGACGCTCGCCAGGACGATGACCGACAAACGGTTCCGGCACATGCCGGTGACGATTGACGGTGGGCTCTACGGAATCGTGTCCATCGGCGACCTGGTGAAGAGCCGGATGGACGAGATGGAAACCGAACACGATCATCTGGTGGATTACATTTCCTCTGCGCGCTGATTCACTCGCGCGGCACGCAGGCCCGAGCCGGATGTGCACGCACCGGCCGATCCCGGCGATCAACGTTTGCGGCCTTTTCGTGTCGCGCCGCGACACCAGAGGGCCTGGGGATTTGATCATGGTGGTCGGCTCGGCCCGCAAGGCGGGTGAGCCACGTCGGCCGGCGGTGATCACCGCAACGGGGCCGTCAAGGGGCATCAGCACCCTTGGCGGTCCCCATGGCGATCACCGAAGCCGGGACCGGGCGCCGGAGATGATCACCCGGTGCGCTTTGACGGGTTGCCACCCCAGCAAGGACTCAAGGCCAGCGGAGCAGAGCCCTATCCTGGCCCGGTGACGCAGACGCCGGGTGCCGGGCCCTACCCGACGGGGACCGGCGGAGGGCCCGGGCCAGCCACCCCGACACCGACCCCGATCGCGATCCCGACCCGGACCCTGCGGCTCGGCGTCGATGTGGGCGGCACGTTCACCGACGTCGTCACCGTTGACCTGCAGGGCCGGGTGGCGACCGCGAAGGTCCCGTCCACACCTGAGGATTCTTCGGCCGGGGTGATCGCCGGGTGGCGGGCGCTCAACGAGCACGCCCCGGGAGTGGCGGTCTTCGCGCACGGCACGACCGTGGCCACCAACGCCCTGCTGGAGCGACGCGGCGGACGCACGGCGTTGATCACCACCGAGGGCTTCCGGGACATCATCGAGATCGGCCGGCAGGACCGGGCCTCGCTGTACGACCTGACCAGGCACCGGCCCGCGCCGCTGGTGCCCAGGGACCTGAGGTTCGTGGTCCGGGAGCGGATGGGCCCGGCCGGTGTCGTCGTCCCGCTCGACCGGAGCAGCCTGGCGCTGGCCGTCGAGGCGGTGGCCACCGCCGACGTCGAGGCCGTCGCAGTGTGCCTGCTGTTCGGTTTCCTGCATCCCGAGCACGAGCGTGCAGTTGGTGACGCGCTGCGCGAACGGCTGCCGGAGGTCGCGGTGTCACTGTCCTGCGAGGTGCTGCCGGAGTTCCGGGAATACGAGCGGATGTCCACCACCGTCGCCGATGCCTACCTCCGACCGCGGCTCAGCGCCTACCTGGGCAGGCTGGCGGCCAGGTCCGCCGAGGCGGGCCTGCCCGAACCGCTGGTCATGCAGTCCTCCGGCGGCGTGGCCGATGCCGGAACCGCGGCCCGCCGGCCGGCGCGTTTCGTACTCTCCGGTCCGGCCGGCGGGGTCGTCGGGGCGTCGTACGTGGCGGACCTGTCCGGGTTCCCGAACGTGCTGACGTTCGACATGGGCGGCACCAGCACGGATGTGGCGCCGGTGGTGGCGGGCCGGGTGCAGATGACCACCGAGGCCGTGGTCGCCGGGGTACCGCTGCGGCTGCCGATGGTCGACGTACACACCGTCAGCGCCGGCGGGGGATCCATCGCGTGGGTGGACGACGGCGGTGCGTTGCGGGTCGGGCCCCGCTCCGCAGGTGCCGTGCCCGGCCCCGCGGGATACGGGCTCGGCGGCGAGGAGCCGACGGTCACCGACGCGAACCTGGTTCTCGGGTACCTGCCCGACGGTGCCGAGCTGGGCGGTGGGTTGGTGCTGCGACGGGACCTCGCCGAGCGGGCGCTGGCGCGCCTGGGAGAACGGCTGGGCCTGGATGCCCGGCAGGCGGCACTCGGTGTGGTCCGGGTCGCGGACACCGAAATGGTGCGCGCTCTCCGGCTGATCAGCGTGCAGCGGGGGCTCGATCCGCGGGATTTCGCGCTGGTGGCCTTCGGCGGGGCGGGTGGTCTGCATGCCTGTGCGCTGGCCGAGGAACTCGGCTCCGGCACGGTGCTGGTCCCCAGGGCGGCCGGCGTGCTGTCCGCCATGGGGCTGGCGATCTCCGAGGTCCGGCACGATTTCCTCCGTCCGGTCCTGCGCACCGACGTGCCCGACGACGACCCTGAGGATGATCCCGGTCACGGAGGTGACGGGCTGGCGGCCGGGTTCACCGAACTGGAAACGGCCGCGGCCGCTGACCTGGACGGCCCGTCGACCCAGCGGCTGGCGGACCTGCGCTACGCCGGTCAGTCGTTCGAGTTGACCGTCCCTGGGTCGACCGCCGAGGAACTCGTGCGGGCGTTCCACGCCGAGCACGAACGCCGCTACGGCCACCGGATCGACGACGAGCCGGTGGAGATCGTCAACATCCGATTGGTGGCGACCGTGCCCGGTGCTACCCCCGATCTGCACGAGCCCGACCTGCACGAGCCCGACGAGCCCGGCGACGCGGTGGTGGGTCGTCGGACGGTGTTCACCGACTCCGGCCCGGTCGACGCCCTGGTGCTGGACCGTACCGCGATGGGGCGTGGATCACGGGTGAAAGGCGTTGCGGTGGTGGAGTTCCCGGAGTCAACCTGCCTGGTCCGGCCCGGTTGGTCCGGTGCCGTCGATGACGTCGGGACGCTCGTGCTCACAAGGGGCGCGGGCAAGCAGGCAGGGACCGGCCGGGAAGAGCCGCACCGGGGCGCCCGCGACGAGAACGAGGAGGCCGGCCGGTGATCCTGGACCCGATCACCCTGTCGGTGCTGCGCTCCGCGCTGGCCGGGATCGCCGAAGAGATGGGCACCGTGCTGGTGCGCGCGGCATACTCCTCCAACATCAAGGAACGGCGGGACTGTTCCGCCGCGCTGTTCGACGCCGCCGGGCGGATGGTCGCGCAGGCCGAACACATCCCCGTGCACCTGGGTGCGATGCCCGAGTCGGTGGCCGCGGTGATCGCCCGCGATCCGCGGCCGGGCGACATCTGGATCCTCAACGACCCGTACACCGGTGGCACGCACCTGCCGGACATCACCCTGGTCAGCCCGGTGGACATCAACGGCGAGATCGTCGGCTACGGAGTGACGCGGGCGCACCATTCCGACGTCGGCGGGATGTCCCCGGGGTCGATGCCGGCCGGGTCGCGCGATCTGTGGCAGGAAGGACTGATCATCCCGCCGGTCCGGCTCACCGACGATGTGCTCGCCCTGGTCTGCGCCAATTCCCGGACGCCGCGGCTGCGGCGCGGAGATTTCCGCGCGCAGGTCTCGGCCAACCGCGTTGCCCAATTGCGGATGACCCAACTCGTCGCACGGTGGAGCCTGGCGACGGTGCTGGACGGGTTCGACGAGGTGCTGGCCTACGCCGAACGCCGCACCCGGGAAGCCTTGCGTCAGCTTCGCGACGGGGTCTACCGGGCCGCGACCGAACTCGAGGGCGACGGCGTCACCGACGACGACATCCCCATCGAGGTCGCGGTGACCATCGACGGCGACTCCGCCAGGATGGATTTCACCGGGACCTCGCCGGCGGTCGCGGGCAACGTCAACTGCCCGCTCGCGGTCACCCGATCGGCCTGCTACTTCGCGCTGCGGGTGCTGTTGCCCGAGGACGTGCCCGCCTGCGCCGGGACCTACGCACCGCTCACCATCGATGCTCCCGAGGGGTCGCTGGTCAACGCCCGCCCGCCGCACGCCGTCGTGGCCGGCAACGTGGAAACCTCCCAGCGCGTGGCCGACGCCGTGCTGGCGGCGTTGTCCCAGGTGGCGGACGTGCCCGCGGCGGGGGAGGGCACCATGAACAACACCGTCATCGGCGGCCGGGGGTGGACGTACTACGAGACGGTCGCGGGGGGTCAGGGTGCCTCCAGCACCGGGGATGGCCCTTCCGGCGTGCACGTCGGGATGACGAACACGCTGAACACACCGATCGAGGCGCTGGAGCTCGAGTACCCGATGCGGGTCGAGCGCTACGAACTGGTCGAGGGCTCCGGCGGGACGGGCGTGCACCGGGGAGGCGACGGCATCATCCGGTCGATCCGGGTGCTCGAGGACGCCACCGTCAACCTGCTCACCGACCGGCGCCGGCACGCTCCGCCCGGGCTGGCGGGTGGCGGGCCCGGGGCCGTGGGCCGGAACCTGCTCGCCCGGTTCAGCACAGAGTCCGCCGGAGATGGCGCCGAGGAGGAACTCCCACCCAAGGTCGCCCGCCGGTTGCGGGCGGGCGATGTGGTCACCGTCGTCACCCCGGGCGGCGGCGGGTGGGGTGGCCGGACGTGAACGCCGGCACCCGACAAGCCCGCGGCCGGCCGGCGGGCCCCGTGGATTCCGCGGACGAATCGGTGCGGGCCTGGCTGCTGGAGGGAGACCCGTCCATCCGTTGGCAGGTCCTGCGGGACCTCGCGGGCGCGGCCCGGGAGGACGTCGAGCGGGAGCGGCAGCGCGTCGCGAGCCAGGGCTGGGGCGCGCAACTGCTCGCACAACAGGACCCCGACGGTCGCTGGGCCGGCGCGCTGTACAGCCCGAAATGGATCTCCACCACCTACACGCTGCTGTTGTTGCAGCGGTTCGGACTGCCGTCCGGGAACACGCGGGCGCTCGCCGGTTGCCGGCAGGTGTGGGACGGCGCGCAGTACCGCGACGGCGGCCTCACCCTGGCGCAGTCGACCGGGCAACCAGAAGCATGCATCACCGCGATGCTGGTGCTGCTGGCGTTCTCGTTCGAGTATCCCGACAAACGGCGCGAGCAGGCCGTCGGTTGGCTGCTGGGCCAGCAGTTGGCGGACGGGGGCTGGAACTGCCGGTCCGTCCGGGATGGCTCGCGGCACGGATCGTTCCATACCTCGATCAGCGTGCTCGACGCGTTACTGGAGTACGAGAGTGGGGGCGGCGAGCGTGCGGTCCGTGACGCCATCCTGCGCGGCCAGGAGTTCTTCCTCGACCACCAGCTGTACCGGTCGCATCGCACCGGCGAGGTGGTGAACCCGGCATTCGCCAGGTTTCCCTTTCCGCCGCAGTGGCATTTCGACGTGCTGCGGGGACTCGAACACTTCCGCGCGGACGGGGCGTCTCCCGACCCGCGGCTGGCCGACGCGGTCGAGGTCGTCCGCCGGGCCCGGCGCACGGACGGAGCCTGGCCGGTCTACCGCGGGTACTCCGGCCGGACGTGGTTCGTCATGGAGCCCGCCGGACCGAGCCGATGGAACACACTCCGAGCGCTGCGCGTGCTGCGCTGGTGGGAGGGGTCCTCCCCTTCCGTCTAGCCCACTCGTCAAGCCCATTCGTCTAGACCATTCTGTCAGCTCATGCATCGAGCCCCGTCCGGTGGCGGGCTTCACCTCACACGCCCTGCAGTCCCTTCACCACCAGCAGTGCACCGATCACCAGGATCACGACCGCCATCACGGCGGCGTTGTTGTCCTGCAGCCAGCTCCGCACCCTGCCCAGCGGACGAAGGATCCGCTCGCCGGCGATGAGGTACAGCAGCACCGGCAACGCGACCGTGCTGGAGGCGACGACGGTGAAAACCGCTGTGGTGATGACGGTTTCGGTCGCGGTGAGGTCCGCGGCGCCGATGCTGAGACCCGCCGCCGCCGTCAGCAACAGGACCTTCGGGTTCGCTGCGGACAGCAACAGTCCCAGGCGCAGCGCGGTCGACGGGGTGAGGCGATCGATGGACTGCATCCACGCCGGCGCCTCTTGTTGCCGGCCGCGGCTCAGCCACCGCTGAACACCCAGCGCCAGTAGCGCGGCGCCGATCACGATCCTGGTCCAGGACGCCCACGTCGGTGGCTCGTCCGCCAACTCGACGATCGTCGCCATGGCGATGAACACGCTGGTGGCCACGAGAACGCCGATCACCCATCCGGCGACGAACCCGAAACTCGTCGCCCTGGCCCGCGGCGTGAACAGCAACAGGATGGCCGGGATGATCGGGAACGGCGAGGCGGCCACCGCTATGCCGAGCGCCAGTACCTCGGTGACCACCTCGGCAACGCCGGTCACCCGCCGCTCC
>DASQFG010000518.1:0-5103 GCA_035633315.1 Nakamurella sp.
GATTCCAAGTCGGCGAGCACGCCGCCGCAGTCATGGTGACCGACGCCCGGGCACCCGCGGATGAGCGACGCTCACCAACTCCCGCGCCAACTCCCGCGCCGACGATGCCGACGCCCGGCTCGCCTGGAACGGTCCTCGCACTCACCCTGGGGCACCCTGGGGCAACTACCCGATTGCCTCGACCACGCTGACGGTTGACGTGCCACCCAGTGACTGGCGGTCGCTGGATTGCGCCGACAACGGTCACTACCGGTCACAAGAAGCCGGCCGACGGCCTGGCATACCCCGCCATTTCCGACGGGCAGCCCTGGCTCAACGTCAAGGGCAGCCTCACCGACGGCGATATCGGCCTGAACGCGGACGGCGAGGCCTGCATGAACGCCTTCGACAAGTCCTTCCAGCTGACCGCCAACGTGCCGAACGCGCCGGCTCCGAAGGGTTCTCGGTCGACAACGCCGAGCTGACGATCTCCCGTGACAAGGTGGGCAAGATCGCCGCGTCGGTCGGCGGCACGCTGTCCATCAGCGCGGACCTGCCGCAGGCCGTCCATCTGCCGGTCACTTTCGCGCTCGCCGCCGACTGCAGCCTCGCGCGCGGCCAGCACCCGCGCGCCCGCACCAGGCGGAACCCGTCACGACCGTGGCAGCCGGCAGCGTGAACCTCGCAGAGCTGAACCTGGGCTCCGGCACCGCCACCGTACTGGTCAGCACGAAAGCCGTCGACAACTACGACGCGTGCGGCCTCGGCGTCACCGGCGGCCCGGTGACCCTGCCGCAGGGCGTCAGCGTGCTGCTGCCGAACTCCCAGCCGGCCGGCGACGTCACCCGGGCGACTCAACTTCCTGAAACTGCCTGTCCCGCAGAGCATCCAGGCTCAGGCGTCGCTGTCCACCAGCGGCTTCGCCACCACCCTGGCGCTGAAGCACGGGGCCGGGAACACCGGGCCGACGCTGCTCGGTCAGGGAACATGGCGGCGGCGCCCGCGGCCTGGAACTCGGGCATCGGCATCACCGCCGGGTCGAAAGATCTCGCTCAGCCTGGCCATGGACGTCAACAACCCGATCATCCACGTGTCGATCGCCGGACCGGACGCGAACAGCGTCGCGTTGCGGCCATTGACCTTCGCACAGTCGATTCCGGGCGGCAGCGCAGCGGTGAACGCGGTCGCGATCAACAAGGCGGAACTACTGTTCGCGCCGTCGGGTGGTAAGGACGCGGCAGGATACGTCATCAAGCCGGGTGCGACGCTGGTGTTCGACTCCGTCATCGGTGGCGTGCCAGCACATGTCGACGGCAGCATCGCGGTGCTCCCTCCCCGATCCTGACTGCCAACGCCTCCATCGGCAGCTTCAAGATCGGGACGGTCAACTTCGACCAGGGCACCACCCTTGGCCTGAACTTCAGCGCCGATCCCGCGAAACCCAAGGCGGACTTCATGTTCTCCGGCGGGTTCACCGATTCGGTCAGCAAGGTCTCCTTCCACGCGAAGGTCGATCTGGGTGCGTCCTCCGACCTGGCCAGGGCCGGAGTGGCACTGAGCATCACAGGCGGACGTCCGAAGTACCTCTCCGCCCGGGCCGACCTCAACGGTCAGGTCTCCGGGAGCGCCTCCACCGGCTTCGCCTTCTCCGCCTCCGGCAACGGCCGGCTGCTCGTCAACGGCGACCAGGATCTGGGCAGCGTGTCGTTCAGCTACTCCTCGAACAGTGGAGCGCTGTGGCAGCAGTTGCCGCAGGCGCCGAACGTGATCGCCAATACCTTCAAGCAGTTCTACGGCTGGAGTGACGTCGAAATCGCCAAGAACCTCACGTCCTTGACGTTCACCGCCAACGATGTCGCCAAGAGCATCGGCCAGGGGCTGGGCGAGGCCAACGCTCAGGTGACGGCCGCGCTGTACCGGGCGGGCTACACCGCTGATCAGACGGCCCAGGCAGTCAATGCCTGGGGCAACGCCACCGTCGGCGACATCGCCAACGGGCTGAACCAGGCGGGTGCCACCACCGATCAGATCGTCGCCGCCGCCAAGAACGCCTTCGGCAACAGCGGAGCGACGGTGTACAACGCGCTGCAGTCCATCGGCAAGGGCGGGGAAAGCGCACTGGCCCGGTCGCGAACTTTTTTCAACCCCGGCTCGTACTACATCTCCAACAAGGAGCGCTGGTACGACTCCCCGATGTACTTCGACGTCAGCAACGCGTCGCAGAACCCGGACACACCACGTCCTTCAGTGGACGTGGAACGGCGGCCACAACCAGCAGTGGTACGTGCTGCCCACCGACGGCGGCTACGCGGAGATCGTGAACCGCAACAGCGGCCAGTGCCTGTCGGTCTACGGCAACTCCCAGCACCATCGGATCGGCGTAGCGGCCGAACGGCGGCACGTTGATCCCGAAGCGCACGATGACCCCAACGGTCTGTCGAACCCCACATCCGATGGCAGCCGGGTGAATTCCCCTGCGTCCCGCCTCAGCGTTGCGGTGACCATTGATGCTGTTCGCGAACGGCGAAGTCGGCGAACGTGGTCGGGTCCCGACCAAGGGACTCCTGCACGTCTCCGGTGAGTCCGCCTGCTCGGCCGAGCCGGGCGACAGTGTAGATCGCGGTGGTGACCGCGACCATCGGCCACGGCATGCCCAGGGCGCGGTGGGCGTGCCAGGCGTACCGGAGCGCGCCGGGCCGGGGGTAGCGGATGGGGCGGCCGAGGACGGTGGTCAGTTCGGCGGCGATCTGCTGGTAGGTCAGGGCCTGCGGGCCTGTGGGCGTCCACGCCCGGTTCCGGTGCCGGCCGGGGTCGATCAACGCGGCCGCGGCGACAGCGGCGACATCCAGGGCGTCCACGAATGCGGTGGCGCCGCTCCCTGCTGGCACGACGATCTCGTCCCGGTCCCGGATGTCGGTCAGGTGGGTGGTGGTCAGGTTCTGCATGAAGAACGACGCACGGACGAACGTCCAGTCCAGACCTGACCGGCGCAGCCAGTCCTCCACGGCGGCGTGTGGGACGACCTTGTTGTGTTCGGCGCCCTGCAGGGACAGGAACACCACCTGTCGCACACCTGCGCCACGGGCGAACTCCAACGAGGGCAGCATCTGCGTTTTCGGCTTACCCAACTGCGGCGGGCGCATCAGGAACATCCGACGCACCCCGACGAACGCGGTCCAGGTGCCGGGATCGGTGAAGTCCAGGGACACCGCTTGCACCCGGTCACCGAACCGTTCCCGCACCCGGTCCGCGTTGCCGGCGGCGGCCCGCACCGGTACCCCAGCCGCGAGCAGGGCCTCGAGGACGGCGCTGCCCACGTTGCCGGTCGCGCCCGTGACGAGAACCGGCTCCGCTTCTACCATCTCACGCCTCCGGCCGGTCGGGTCTTTCACCTTTGCTGACGATCTGTGTACCATACATAGATGCAGGTCATGCTGGTGCTGAGTCAGCTGGACGACGCGCTGATCCGGTTGCGTCGGTTGTGGCAGAACCCCTCCATCAACAGGATTCTGGTCGAACCGGACGGCGCCCGGCTGGAGATGTCGACGGTGCTGGTGACAGACGCGATCAACCGACTACGGCACGCGGACCCGCCGGAGGTGGCGCGGGTGGGGGACGTCGCGGAGCGGTTGGATGTGGCGCCGTCCACCGCGAGCCGCCTGGTGGACCGGGCGGTCCGGGCGGGGATGGTGGCCCGCGGCACCGCTGCCGCGGACAGCCGGCACGTGACACTGACTCTCACCCCGGCCGGATCTGCCCTGCTGGGCCGGGCGTTCCTGTTCCGCACCCGATACCTGGAACAGGTCCTCAAAGGGTGGACCCGTGACGACGTAGCGACCCTGGCTCGGTTGCTGGACCGGTTCGCCGACGCCGTGCACATCCACGCCGGCCCCGGAGTGGATCGGTGATGATGACTGTCGCGGTACTCGGTGCCACCGGCAGGACCGGGCGGCTGTTGGTGACCGAATTGCTCCGCCGGAATCATCGGGTCACAGTGTTGGTCCGAGACCCCGCCGGGCTCGGTGACCTGGCCGGGCGGGTACGGACGATCACCGGGGACAGTCGTGATCCGGGCGCGTTGACCGCGCTGGTGGACGGGGTGGACGCGGTGTTGTCCGGGCTCGGCCCCACAGGGAAGGAACCAACCCTGCACCGGGACACCGCTGCTGCCCTGGTCGCGGCGATGAACTCCGCCGGTCTCCGGCGGTTCATTGGGATCAGCGGCGCCGGTATCGACGTGCCCGGGGATCAGAAGGCCTTCCGGGACCGGGTGATCTCCACCCTGATTGCCAGGCTCGGCGGGGCGGTGGTCGCGGATAAACCCGCCGAGTACCGGGTCTGGGCCGACAGCGGCCTGGATTGGACCCTGGTCCGGCCCCCGCGGCTCCGGGACGGGGCGGTCACCGGGGTGGTGGAGCACGATGCCCGCCGGTCCACCCGATCGACGTCGATGCGTCGGGCCGATCTCGCCGGATTCTTGGTCGACGTCCTGGAACAAGACCTGTATGTGCGGGCGGCGCCGTTCGCGGCAACAGCGACGAAGACGATCACGCGGCGCCGCGTGTCCTGACCCGGCGCCCGGGGTGGAGAACGGTTGGCGCCGATTTTCGCATAGCGAATCGCCTGTTGCCACCGTCCGGCCATGTGACGCCAGATTCCTTGTCTGCCAAAGGAATCCGGCCAGGAGTCGACGTCGTATTCGTCGGCCCGGCAGACCTGTCCACGGCACTCGGGGTACCCGGCGATCTCGACGGCCCCGGTGTTCAAGGCCGCCATCACCCGCATCGCCGGCACGATCCGCGACAACATCGCCTACGGCAGGCCCGGCGCGACCGAGGAGGAGATCCTGGAGGCGGCGCGGACATCGTCACTGCCGCCCGGCAGGCCGGCATCGCCTCCGGCATCCTGTCCCGCAACGCCGACCACGCTGCGGCATGCCTGGAGGACGGCTTCAGCTTCGTCGGTGTCGGATCGGACGCGACACTCCTTGCCTCGTCGGCAACGCCGTCACGAAACAGGTCGCGCACCGGTCCCGCTGACAGGCACGACCTGTCCGTCCACGCCTCGGCTGGCTTTGTTGCGCCGAACCGGTGACAGTTACATGGTGGCCGCCGCTGCACCCAC
>DASQFG010000519.1:0-3007 GCA_035633315.1 Nakamurella sp.
GGGTACACGGTCCGGGTGCTGCCCAGGAACAAGCTGCTCGCCTCGCCGGCGGAAATGGGCCTGGTCACCACCGCCTGACCCGGCGATGTCACCAGACCCCGCAGGCGTGTTGAGCCGCGCCTCTTTGGGGCGCGGATCAACTTCCCCGGCGCGGATGAACGTCGCGGTTATGGGGATGGTGTGACAGGAGTCAACCATTTGATCCGCGCCGGCGATGTTGATCCGCGCCGGGTGGGGGGTACCGGTCCGGGTGGGGGGTACCGGTCCGGGTGGGGCTAGTGGGCCTAGCGGTGGGCCCGGAGCAACCACACCGTCCGGCCGGGCAGCGCCAGCGGGACCCCGGCCGGCAGCGGCGTCGGATCGGCGGGCTCGCCGGTGGGGGTGTCGGTGTCCAGCACCGGTGTGTAGGCCCTTCCGTACGGCGGCCCCGGCAGGGTCACCGTGGTGTCGCCGCCGTCGGCGTGCACCACCAGCAGCCAGGAATCATCCGTGAGCGGCTCGCCGCCGCGGCTATGACCACGGACGTCCCGTCCGTCGACCCACATCTGCAGGGTGCGCCTGGTGCCGTCGAACCAGTCGTGGTCGGTCATCGGTTGACCCCACGGGTTGAACCAGATCAGGTCCGGGATGCCGTCGCCGCCGCCCGGCGCGCGGCCGTCGAAGAACTCGCCCTGATGCAACGCGAAGGCGTCCCGCCGAATCGCCAGCGTGCGCCGGAAGAACGTCAGCATCTGCTGGGCTTCCGGTCGGCCGTCGACCGGATTCCAGTCCAGCCAACTGATGTCGTTGTCCTGGCAGTAGGCGTTGTTGTTGCCGCCCTGGGTGCGCCACAGTTCGTCGCCCATGGAGATCATCGGGGTGCCGGTGGACAGCAGCATGGTGGCCGCGATGTTGCGCGCCTGCCGGGTGCGCAGCGCGATGATGGCCGGGTCGTCCGTCTCGCCCTCGGCGCCGCAATTCCAGGATCGGTTGTGGTTCAACCCGTCCCGGTTGTCCTCGCCGTTCGCCTCGTTGTGCTTGTGGTCGTAGGACACCAGGTCGCGCAGCGTGAACCCGTCGTGGGCGGTGACGAAGTTGATCGACGCCCACGGCCTGCGGTTCGCGCCGAACAGGTCCGACGAGCCGGACAGCCGATATCCGAGATCCCTGATCCCATCCAGCCCGCGCCAGAAGTCGCGGGTGGTGTCGCGGAAGCGGTCGTTCCACTCCACCCAGTTCTCGCCGAACCGGCCGACGGCATAGCCCTCGCCGGTCGCGTCCCACGGCTCGGAGATGAGCTTGCGCGCCGACAGCATCGGGCTGGCCGCGATCGCGGTGAGCAGCGGCGCGTTCGGGTCGAACGGCCCACCGCCCGGCCGGCCGTGCACCGAGGCCAGGTCGAATCGGAAGCCGTCCACGCCCAACGCGTCCGCCCAGTACCGGAGCGAATCGGTGATCATCCGGACAGTGGGCAGGGTGCCGGAGTTGAGCGTGTTGCCGCACCCGGTGATGTCCATCCCGCCCGGCAGGTAGTACGACGACGGCGACAGCCCGCGCCAGGACAGGTCGACGGTCAGCCCGTGGCCGCCCTCGCAGGTGTGGTTGTAGACGACGTCGAGGACCACTTCGATGCCCGCGGCGTGCAGTGCGTCGACCATCTGGATGAACTCGGTGACCTCCAGTCCCGGCACGGTGGCGAATCCGGGATCCGGCGCGAAATAGTTCAGGGTCGAATAGCCCCAGTAGTTCTTGCGGCCGCTCGCGTGCAATTGCGGCTCGGCGGCGCTGGCGTGCACCGGCAGCAGTTCCAGCGTGGTGATGCTCAGACTCTTCAGGTGCTCGATGACGGCCGGATGGGCGACGCCGAGGAACGTCCCGCGCAACTCCGGGGGAACGTCCGGATGCAGCCGGGTCAGGCCGGCGACGTGGGCCTCGTAGATGACGGTCTGTTCCCACGGCACCCAGGGACGCACCGACGTCGATCGGTGCGGCTCGATGACGATGCCAAGCGGGACCCGACCCAGGGTCTCGACACCGTGCGACGCGGCGGCGATGAGGTCGTAGTCGGTGGTGGTCACCTGCCGGGCGTAGGGGTCGAGCAGGATCTTCGACGGATCCCGCTCCGGCACCCGGAACCCGTACCGCTGACCGGGTTTCACGCCGGGCACGTAAGTGTGCCAGATACCGTAGGTCTTCTCGTCCATGGTGACCCGGCGCTCGGTGCCGTCCCGGTCGATCAGGCAGAGCTGCACGTCGCTGACGCCCGGGACGCCGTCGGCCAGCACGGCGAAGTTGGTGCCGTTCTCGTACGGCGTCGCGCCCAGCGGGTACGGCAGCCCAGGGTAGGGGCTGGACCCGACCCGCGGTGCCGCCTCCGGGTCGATCTCGCCGGGGCGGGTGCGCTTGGCGCGCCGCTTCTTCTTGCCGGTCTTCACCTTGGCCGGGCGGGTCGGCGGCTCGGCGGTCGCGCCGGCTACGGCGTTGGCGCCGTCCGTGTCGGAGTCCGTGTCGGCGTCGTGGTCGGCGCGGCCGACGTCGACGGCGGTGAGGTCGGTTGCGCGGCGAGGCATGGTCAGATTGTCCCCGACTCCCGGTCGCCCGGTGACCGTCGGGTGCCGGTGGGAAGGGGACGGTGCGCGGCGCGCGATGCGCCCGACGTGCGGCGCGCGGAGCGCCGGGCGTGCGGTGCGCAACAATGACCCGCGTGACCTCCAGCCCCGCCACATCCTCGCGCCCGTCGATCCTGCCCGGACCCGATTCCGTGGTGCACATGGCCGAGGTCACGGTCCGGCGCGGCAACGCCGTGCTGCTGGACGCGGTGCACTGGAGCGTCGACGTCGACGAGCGGTGGGTGGTGCTGGGGCCGAACGGCGCCGGCAAGACCACGCTGCTGCAGATCGCCTCGGCCCAGATGTTCCCCACCTCGGGGCGGGTGCACATTCTGGGCGAACGGCTCGGCGCCGTCGATGTGGGTGACATCCGGCCGCGGGTCGGGCTGTCCTCCGCGGCGCTGGCCGGGCAGGTTCCG
>DASQFG010000520.1:0-3281 GCA_035633315.1 Nakamurella sp.
GCATGAGTGAGGCTTGCCGAGCGAATCATCGCCACTGTGCCGGCAATCTGCGAGGAACGAGCGGAGAGTCGGCATGAGCCAACTGGTTCCGTCGTTCGAGTCCGTCGCGGTGGGCGATGCGCTCGCCCCCATCACCGTGCAGATCGACCGGGCCCGGTTGATCCGCTACGCCGGCGCGTCCAGTGACTTCAACAAGATCCACTGGAGTGAATCCGCGGCCGCCGCCGTCGGACTGCCCGGCATCCTTGCGCACGGCATGCTCAATATGGCGCTGGCCGGTCGAGTGGTCACCGACTGGGTCAAGGACCCAGGAGCGGTTCGTGAGTTCGGCACCCGCTTCACCCGTCCCGTGTACGTCCCGGATGATGCGGAAGGCTCCACCGTCGAGTTCACCGGGGTGGTGTCCGCCCTCGACGCCGAGGCTCGGACGGCGCGCGTCGATGTGACGGCGAAGTTCAACGGCCAGACCGTCCTCGGGCGGGCCAGGGCAACCGTTCAGCTCAGTCTCCCAGTCCCTTCCGGTGACGCCTCGACGGCGTGAAAATGTCTGTGCGGGTTGCCCGCCGACGCCGGTGTCTTCTTGGGTCTTCGAGCCCGTGGCTCAGTCTGGCGCCGGGGCCCGACCTTGCAAGGGTCACGCACTGTTGCTTCGAGCACGCCGGTCAGAATTTCGGTTCCCGACCGAGGCCCCCGGGCAACCCGCGCTGTCCTGTTGGTCCTGAAGGGAGGCGGTGATGATGTGGTGACAAAGGCGCCGGAGGTGATCCTCGACGAGGCGCACGAGCAGATCGTTGACCGGGTCTGCGCGATCGACGTCGCCAAGGACTCGGGCAAGGTCTGCGTACGGGTACCCGCGGAGTCCGGGTCGGGTCGGCGGGTCAGCAAGGTATGGGACGTGCCGGCCCGAACGAATGCTGTGATCGAACTGGGTGATCATCTGGCCTGCCAGGGCATCCAGAAGGTCACCCTGGAGTCGACCTCCGATTACTGGCGAATCTGGTTCTACCTGTTGGAGGCGCGGGGTCTGGACGTGCAGCTGGTCAATGCCCGGGACGTGAAGAACGTCCCCGGCCGACCCAAGACGGACAAGCTGGACAGTGTGTGGTTGGCCAAGTTGACCGAGAAGGGTCTGCTGCGGCCGTCTTTCGTGCCGCCCCGGCAGATCCGCGTGTTGCGGGACTATACCCGGTTGCGGGTGGACCTGACCGCGGAACGCACCCGGCACTGGCAGCGGCTGGAAAAGCTGTTGGAGGACGCCCTGATCAAGATCACTTCGGTGGCCAGCCGTATCGACCTGCTGTCCGTGCGGGAGATGATCGAGGCGCTGATCGCCGGGCAACGCAACCCGAGGCTGCTGGCCGGGATGGCCCGGGGCCGGATGCGGCTCAAGCACGCGGACCTGGTCGAGGCGTTGACCGGCCAGTTCGATGACCACCACGCCGAGCTGGCCCGGATGCTGCTCGACCAGATCGACGCGTTGACCGTGCAGATCGACACCCTGACCAAACGGATCGACGTGGTGCTAGCCGACATACCCGTGCCAGCTCCGCAGCCGGAACCCGACCCGGACGACCACGGACCGGGCACCAGCGACGGTGCCGAGGTCACGGCGGTGTTCCGCCCAAGCCAAGGCGGTGCCCCGAGGCCGCGAACCGCCGCGCGGGCGGTCACTGCTCTGGACCTGGTCGACATCCTCGACGAGATCCCCGGGGTGGGCCGCCACAACGCCCAGGAGATCATCGCCGAGATAGGCCTGGACATGACCCGGTTCCCGACCGCCGGGCACCTGGTCTCCTGGGCGAAGCTGTGTCCTCGCACCATCCAGTCCGGCGCGAAATCCTCGGCCGGCAAGACCGGCAAGGGCAACCGCTACCTGCGAGCCGTTCTGGGTGACGCCGCCGCCGGAGCGGCCAAGACCCAGACCTTCCTGGGCGACCGCTACCGGCGCCTGATCAAACGCCGAGGAAAACTCAAAGCCCTGGTCGCGGTCGCACGCTCAATCCTGGTCATCATCTGGAACCTGCTGGCCAATCCCGGGATGCGTTACCACGACCTCGGCGTCGACTTCCACACCAAGCGGATGGACGCCGAACGCCGCACCCGCAACCACGTCCGACAACTCGAAGCACTCGGCTACACCGTCACACTCACCGCAGCCGCCTGATCCCAACCAACGACCACCCTCACCCGGGCACACCCACCGGGGTCAACTTGGCTGCCCGCGTTCAGCTTGATTTTCCGGTCAGGAGTTCGCATGACCGACACCACCACCTCGTCCGACCCGGGCGGCACCATGTCGTCGAGTCCTGCCGTCGCCGAGCACGAGCATCTGGCCGGCGCCGGGTTGATCAAGCCTGGTTATGCCCAGCGGTTGACCAATGAGGACCTCGCGCCGCTGCGCAAGCAGGCGTGGGGCTCGTACAACTTCTTCGCGTTCTGGATGTCCGATGTGCACAGCGTCGGCGGGTACGTCACGGCGGGGAGCCTGTTCGCGCTCGGTCTGGCGGCCTGGCAGGTCCTGATCGCCCTGCTGGTCGGCATCACGATCGTGTACTTCCTGTGCAACCTGGTCGCCCGGCCCAGTCAGGCCACCGGAACGCCGTACCCGGTGGCGTCCCGGATCTCGTTCGGGGTGCTCGGCGCGAACATCCCGGCCATCATCCGCGGCCTCATCGCGGTCGCCTGGTACGGCATCCAAACCTATTTGGCCTCGGTGGCGTTGGTGCTGCTGGCGATCAAGCTGTGGCCGGGGCTGGCCCCGTACGCCCAGACCGCGCAGTACGGGTTCGCCGGGCTGTCCCTGCTGAGCTGGATCGGCTTCGGTGTGATGTGGATCGCGCAGGCCGTGGTGTTCTGGCGGGGCATGGAATCGATCCGCAAGTTCATCGACTTCTGCGGCCCCGCCGTGTACGTGGTGATGTTCCTGCTCGCCGGGTACCTGGTCATCGAGGCCGGTTGGGACAACACCGACTTCAACCTCGCCGAGGGCGGCATCACCCTGACCGGGTGGGCGGTGCTGCCGGTGCTGCTGTCGGCGATCGCGCTGGTGGTGTCCTACTTCTCCGGCCCGATGCTGAACTACGGCGACTTCGCCCGCTACGGCAAGAGCTTCGCCGCGGTCAAGAAGGGCAACTTCCTCGGCCTGCCGGTGAACTTCCTGGTCTTCTCCCTGCTCGTCGTCATCACCGCTGCGGCCACCCGCCCGGTGTTCGGGGAACTGATCATCGACCCCGTGCACACCGTCGCCCGGCTGGACAACGTGTACGCCGTCATCCTCGGCG
>DASQFG010000521.1:0-1801 GCA_035633315.1 Nakamurella sp.
GATCGCCGCGTGCTTCGACGCGTTCAACGAACGGCGCGAGCTCACCGGTGACGACCTGCTGCACGAGATCGACAACACCGTGCCGCTGTCGGTGACGCAGGCCGAGCAGATCGCGGCGTTGCGGGCGTGGGCCGACATCCGCGCGGTGGCCGCGTCGGCGCCGGAGGACCGCGCCGGGTATGCGACGCGGGACCTGGCCGCCGTCCCGCCGGTGGTGGACCCGCAGGCCGCGCTGGCGCGCGGTGGGCGGCCGGTCGAGGCCTGACGTTCGGGCTGGATACGTCTCGGGGTCGGACGGGCCGCCGGGGCTCGCGCGGGTGGCGCGCTTGATGCGGGGTGGACCGGGTTTCGGCTCACTGGGCGCCGGTTTTCGTGACTGGGCGCGCCGGTTTTCATGACTGGGCGCCAACTTGTTCCGGCGCCGTGTCCTCATTAGCGGCGCCGAGTGGGCGCGGCGCGGGCCGCCGAGGTCGTCCGGCGAAACCGATTGGCCGTGACGCGCGGAGAAGCCGGCCCCGCGCCTGCGTCCCGAGACCCGCGTCCGTCGCCGACCATCGGTCACCGACCCGCCGAGTCCGCGTCACATCCGATCGATCGCGTCCCGCAGCGCGGCGTACGACGCCACCAGCAGCCGCCGCTCCTGAGTCAGCAACGGGTCGCCGAGATCGCATCCGGCGGCAACCCAACGGTCGGAGCAGTCCATCGCCTCCACCCGCAGCCGGGCCGCGTCCCGCACGGTGGCGTCCGGGACCTGATAGACGTACGCGTACAGGTCCACCAGCGCCCCGGTCAGGGTGTCCTCCGTGACGTCGTCCGCGTGCTGATGCAGCCGGTGCACCCGCCACCACTCGACCTCCAGCGCCGCGGCCCCGACCGGATCCAGGTGCGGATGTCCGTCGGCGAAGACCAGCGCATAGAACCTGCGCATCTGCTCGCGGGCGCCTTCCGGGTCGTTGTCCGGATAGGGCGCCCACACCTGATTGGCCCGCAGCACGTACCAGGCGCCGAGCAGGGTGCGGCGGCGTCCCATCCGGAAACCGGCGTCCACCATCCCGATCGCGGCGCGCACGAACGGCACCCATTCGCGGCGGTAGTACGCGGCCCAGGCATCGCACTCCCGCCGACCGATGAGGACGGGATCGAAGCTCCGGGTGGCTGCGCTGTTCGACGTCGCGGACATGACGGCCTCCGGTGGCGGTACGGGAATTCGATGGTGCTCTTACGCTGTTCGCAGCGCCAGGCCCACCGGATGGCCTGCCCCGGTTGGATTCGAGAGCAGGGAATCGACACCGGGCGATTTCGACAGGGCAGCCGGCGAGCCACCGGCGGTTCGGCTCCGAAGGACGGACATGGTGACCACGGACGATCGCACCGTCGCCGCGGTGCTCGATGACATGCAGCGGCGGATCGACGCCATCCCGGCCGCCGTCGCGCACCGGCGGATCTTCGCCGAGACCTACTTCCGTACCACCAGAGCCGTCGGAACGGCCATCGAGGACGCCCGTTTCGAGGATCCGGAGTGGGTCGAGCGATGGGATGTCGTCTTCGCCGATCTGTATCTGCTGGCTGATGACGCGTACCTCGCCGGCGCCGCGAGGGTCGAGCGGCCGCACGTCACGGGCACCGATCGCGCGGCCGGCGATCAGCCCGGCCCGAAGAGCGCCCTGGACACACGGGTGCCGCGGCCGTGGCGGCTGGCCTTCGACGCCCCCGCCGATCTCCCGGCGTTGCGACACGTCCTGCTCGGCATCAACGCGCACGTCAACTACGACCTGCCCCAGGCGTTGCTCGCGGTGATCAG
>DASQFG010000522.1:0-2208 GCA_035633315.1 Nakamurella sp.
CCCCGTCCGTGCCCGCTGTTGCCGCCGGCGACGCGGTGAACGGTCTCACCGTCCTGGACGATCGCGGCCGTCGGACTGCCTATTCCCATCGGAAGAACCTCAGCGCGAGGCCGCCACTGATCAGGGCGGCACCGGTGAACACCCACCATGACGTTCCGGGATCGAGAGCGAGCCACGGC
This sequence comes from Nakamurella sp., assembly GCA_035633315.1. GTDB lineage: Bacteria > Actinomycetota > Actinomycetes > Mycobacteriales > Nakamurellaceae > Nakamurella. The sequence continues at coordinate 180 of DASQFG010000522.1, forward strand.
TGGTGCATGATCTGAACGGCGTACCAGAGCGGGGTCGCGTCCGAAACGTATCCCATGGCGCCGGTCAGCACCTCTCGCGGCGGTCCGGCCCCACCTACCATCAACATCACGAACCAGATCAGTAGGCCGACCGCCTGCGCGGCCCGCGCCGTCGGGACCAGGCCGCCGAGCAGGAGACCCATCGCGGTGAAGCCAACGGTCAAGTAGCAGAAAACGACAACGACACCGATCGGCGAGGACGGCGCGTCGAAGCTGTAGACCAGGCGAGCTGCGATCAGCAGGACTACCGAACTCGCCGCCGACAGCGCGAACGCGACGATCAACTCCGAGCCGGCGATCACCCAGATGCCCAACGATGCCGCCCGGTAACGCTTGAGCACGCCACGTTCGCGGTATCCGGCAATATGGGTCGGGATGCTGATCACGCACACCGACGCGATGACCAGGCAGAGGTAGGCCGGGACGTAGTACGACATCGCCCCCACCCCCCGATAGAAGACCGGCTGCCCCGGAGCGGAGGCGGAGTTGCCGAAAACCCCGCCGAGGATGAGCAGCACGATCAGTGGCAACGCCAGCGAGAACACCAGGGTGAGCGGTTCGCGGATCAGCAGTTTGATCTCCAGCCAGCCCAACCTGGCCGCGGTGCGCATCACCGGTTCCCGTCGGTGACGTCCAGAAAGACGTCTTCCAGGCTGGCCCTGCGCACCTCGAGGTCGACCGGGGCGATGCCGCGGGCCACCAGCGCCGCGGCAACGAACGCAAGGAGCGGCCCGGTTCCGGTGACCGAAGCCCGGCGTCCCTCGCGCGTGACGTGCCGGACACCGTCCACCGTGCGCAGGAAGGACACGTCGTCGTCCGTGGTGAACGTCACCTCACCGCCGCCTCCCAGCTCGGCCACCAGCCCGGCCGGCGACCCAATGGCCACGACCGTGTGCCGATGGATCACTGCTACCCGGTCGCAGAGCCGCTCGGCCTCGTCCATGAAGTGGGTGACCATCACGACCGTCGCCCCTTGCTCGCGGACCCGGTCGATCAGCTCCCAGGCGACACGCCGCGACGCCGGGTCCAGCCCGGTTGTCATCTCGTCCAGGAAAACCACCTTCGGTGCATTCACCAGAGCCAAAGCGACGAAGAGCCGTTGCTGCTGTCCGCCGGACAGGCTCGCGAAAGCGGCGTTGCGTTTGTCCGCCAGGCCCCACTCGTCCATCACGGACTCCCACGCCAGCCCACCCGGGCGCAGCGAGGCGAACAACTGCAACGCCTCCCAGACCTTCATCCGATCGGGGAGGGCAGATTCCTGCAGTTGAGCCCCGATGTGACGACGGAGCTCGTTCGCCTGCCTGGACGGGTCGAAGCCCAGCACGCGCACCGATCCACCATCGAAACCGCGTAAGCCCTGCAGACACTCCACGGTGGTCGTCTTTCCACTGCCGTTCGGCCCGAGGATCCCGAAGATCTCACCCGGCTGTACCTGGAAGCTGACGTCACTGACCGCGACGACCGCGCCGTAACGCTTCTCGAGGTGTTCGACCACCACCACCGGAGCAGCCACCTGAGCAATCCCCGCCCTCCGGGACTCGTCACCTGCGTCAATCCTCGCTGCTTCAGCTGTCTCCGCCGCCGGCTAGTGATCCAACAGACATCGAGCTCGCGGCACCCGTTGCTACGCGGTGGCCGGGCAGTTGTTCAGGCGGGCCGGGGAGCTACTCGGTTCACCGAAGAGGTACCGCCCGAGCCCGGGGGCACGGTAGTTGCAGGGCGTCGCCTGACCGGAGCGGAACTTGACAGCGGACCGGACCCGCGGCCGGCTAGCACCGTCCGAAGGCCAGGACCGCCGTGACCGCGACAGAACCGGTTGGGGGTCGACGACCGCGCCAACGCAGTGCCACTCGCAGACGGGGCCGACTCGGCAGAACCCACGTCGACAGGGGCACACACAGAGAATTCATCTTGAGCAGTCAAGCTGCCACGGACATGGTGCGAAGGAGCGTTGGTCCGGGACGAGGAGCTGCCGATGATCGACGTCTAT
>DASQFG010000523.1:0-4894 GCA_035633315.1 Nakamurella sp.
CGGCAGACCGGCGAGATCGTCGAGACCGTCGAGGCCCGTGACCTTTTCGGCAAGATCACGCAGGCCGCGTGGTCGTGCGCAGACCCCGGCGTCCAGTACGACGACACCATCAACGACTGGCACACCTGCCCGGAGTCGGGCCGGATAAACGCCTCGAACCCGTGCAGCGAGTACATGCACCTGGACAACTCGTCCTGCAACCTTGCGTCGCTGAACCTGATGAAGTTCCTGTCCGCCGACGGGTCCTTCGACGCCGTGACCTTCGCGAAGGCCGTCGAGTTCGTCATCACCGCGATGGACATATCGATCTGCTTCGCCGACTTCCCGACGCAGCCGATCGCCGAGACCACCCGGGCCTACCGGCAGCTCGGCATCGGCTACGCCAATCTCGGCGCGCTGCTGATGGCGACCGGTCACGCGTACGACTCGGAAGGTGGTCGGTCGCTGGCCGCGGCCATCACCTCGCTGATGAACGGTGTCGCGTACCGGCGGTCGGCCGAGCTGGCCGGGATCGTCGGGCCGTACGACGGGTACGCCCGGAACGCCGATGCGCACAAGCGGGTCATTCGCAAGCACGCCGCCGCGAACGACTACATCCGCACCTTCGGCGGTACCGACGCGAACGCGCTGAAGCTGGCCACCACGGTGTGGGCCGAGACCATCGCGCTCGGCGAGAAGTACGGCTACCGCAACGCACAGGCGTCCGTGCTGGCCCCCACCGGCACCATCGGTTTGATGATGGATTGCGACACCACAGGTATCGAGCCGGATCTCGCGTTGGTGAAGTTCAAGAAGCTGGTCGGCGGCGGTTCGATGCAGATCGTCAACCAGACCGTGCCGGGCGCGCTGCGCTCCCTGGGATACCAGGAGGAGCAGATCGAAGCGATTGTCGAGTTCATCGCCGAGCACGGACATGTCGTCGACGCACCGGGTCTCAAGCCTGAGCATTACGAGGTCTTCGACTGTGCGATGGGGGAGCGGTCGATCGCTCCGATGGGTCACGTCCGGATGATGGCCGCGGTACAGCCGTTCATTTCCGGCGCGATCTCCAAGACGGTCAACATGCCGGAGTACGCATCCGTCGAGGACGTCGCCGAGATCTACCAGCAGGGCTGGAAGATGGGCCTGAAGGCGCTGGCCATCTACCGCGACAACTGCAAGGTCGGTCAGCCGCTGTCGGCGTCGAACAAGAACCACGGCGAGAAGTCCGCGGATGCCTCGGCGAGCCTGTCCGATGCGGCCGTACCAGCGGCCGCCGCACCCGTGGTGACCGGTCCGGTGCGCCGGCGGTTGCCGAAGAAGCGTCCGTCCCAGACGGTGTCGTTCACAGTCGGCGGCGCGGAGGGCTACCTGACGACCGGCTCGTACCCGGACGATGGGCTCGGCGAGGTGTTCATCAAGCTCGGCAAGCAGGGCTCCACCCTGGCCGGTGTGATGGACGCGTTCTCCATCGCCGTGTCGGTCGGCTTGCAGTACGGGATTCCGCTGGAGTCCTACGTCGCGAAGTTCACCAACCTGCGGTTCGAGCCGGCCGGGATGACCGACGACCCGGACGTCCGGATCGCGACCTCGGTGATGGACTACCTGTTCCGCCGGATCGCGCTGGACTACCTGCCGGTGGAAGCCAGGGCGGAGCTGGGCATCTTCTCGGCGGAGGAGCGTGCGGCGCAGGTGTCGGCTACCTACGGCAGCGAGAGTGCCTCGGAGAACAGCCATCTCGTCGAGGATTTGCGGACAACGGTCGATGCCACCCCGGTGGTGCGGCCGGCGATCGAATCAGGTGGTCACAGCCCTGCGGCCGCGGCCGATGCCGGGTCGGGTGGGGCCGACAAGCATGAGGTCTCCACCAAGAGCCGCGCGGGCTCGTCAACGGAACTGGTGGAATTGGTGATCGGCAAGTCCGCGGACGCCCCGTTGTGCTTCACCTGCGGGACCAAGATGCGTCCGTCCGGGGCGTGCTACGTCTGCGAGGGCTGCGGCTCCACCTCCGGCTGCAGCTGATCACTTGGATCCTGATCACGATCCCGGTGGCGGCCGGAATCGTGATCGGGATCTGGGGCGGGGCGGAATCGGGTCGCAGCAACGAGACTCCGGGCCAGGTCACACGCACGTCGGCGTGGCCTGGCCCGGCGCCATGGTGCGGCGGGCACACCGGTTGATGCGGAACATCTAGCCGTCGAGGGCCCAGCGGGCAGGCGCCGGGCAGCCGTTCTTGCGGAGCATCCAGCCGCGTAGAACAGCCAATACATCCGCACGGGCAGCTCGAGCGCTCACCCCACCCAGGAACGGAACTGACCCGGCGGCGTGCCCGCGGGCACACCTCTTGCCGCTCAGGATGTCTCGGCGAGTACGGTACCCGTCATCACCTCGAAGAACCGATCGGGTTCCTCGAAGAGCGGCCGGTGGCCGGAATTGTCGAACGTGATCCACTGCTTGGACGGTGCCTGCAGCAGGTCGAACCATTCACGGGCGAGCACCGCGCGCCCGCGCGCTTCGTACAAACCCTCCACCAGATAGACGGGTACGCCCAGTTCCTTCGCCTGGACGCGGAAGTCGATGCCGGCCAGTTGCGGGTACACCGTCATGAAGGTGTCCAAGGTGCCGGCCGCCGCGTTGATCTTGTCCATCAGCGAGTACTCGTCCACCATCAGGTTCATCGGCATCTCGCCCTCGGCGGCGTAGTCCGGAACCCGTGGATAGTCGTTCCATTTCCGCTCGTAGCCGGCCACCACCATGACCGCCCTGACGTCCGCGTACGGCGATTCGCCCAATCCCAGCAGGGTGGCTTCGAGGTCGGCGTCGCCGGTGGACCGCGCGTAGGTCAGCGAATCCTGCAGGAACATGCGGTCCGTCTCGGTTTCGCTGACCATCTGCCCCGTTCCGACGAACGCGCTGTACAGGTCCGGCCGTTGTTGTGCCGCGAGCACGCCCAGCGTCGTACCCCAGGAATTCCCGACCAGGTAGATCTTCTGTTCGTCGAATCGCTGACGCAGGTACTCCGTGACCTCGATGGTGTCGGCCACGATGCGGTCAAGCGTGTACGTCTCGGTCGGGTCCAAGGCGGCCCTGGACTTGCCGGCTCCCCGTTGATCCCACGTCGCCACCACGAACCGCTGCTCCAGTCTCTCCCCGAACAGCCGCATCGCGCCGATGTCACTTCCGCCGGGCCCGCCGGCGAGGAAGAGCAGCACGGGGTTCTCAGTGCTGCGCCCGCGGATCATCACCATCTGGTCCTGGCCGCCGACTTCCAGCGTCGCCAGCTCCGCGACGCCCTCGGGAACGTCGTTGCCGTTCGCGGTCAGGATCGGCGCGGTGGCGGCGGGCAACGCGATGACGAATGCCAGCGCGAGCACGCCGATCGTGACGATCCCGGTCACGGTCCTGCGGGTGACGCGGCCGATCCGCCCGCGCCGAGAAATGCCGCCTCGATCGTCGCCGGGCGAAGCCGCGCACCAGCGGCGGGCCAGCGCCGCGCCGTAGGCAGCGCCAAGGATCATCGGAACAAGTGCCAGCAGGCCGTGCACGCCGCGACCAACGATGATCGTGATGATCCCGACGACGTCGGCGTGCATCGCGTCGACCGTCGGCCCGCTCGACCCGATCCGGACCATTTCGTAGACGGCCACGAAGACCGCGGGCGCCAGGGCCATCGCCCACCTCGACCGCAGAACGAGCCCCACGGATCCGCCGGTCAGCAGGCCGGCAATCATGGTGACCAGAGCCTGCGTGGTGGTGATCGGGCCGCGGGGCATGGCCAGCGCGCACAGCAGCGCCGCCAACGCCGGCACCACGACCGCGACGGCGATCGCGGTCCGTCTGTCGCGCCACAATAGCCGGAGCCCCCGAGCGACAAAGGCATCCGTACTCCCAGGAATGGAGTCGGGAGCCTGAAGGTCGGTAAGGCCGTCGCCCATGGTGTGTCGTCTCCTCGTTGCGGACCCAGCCGTGGCCGAGCCGTCGCCGTCGTGAATTGCTGACATACCGGGGACGGCGGTCCCGGCGTTTCGACGGGGCTACCTACCAGCCTGGGCGGCAGGCGCAGCGGCCGGCAGAGCACAACGGCCCCGTGCGCGTGTGTTCCGGCGCACACCCGCACTTGACATCAGCACCGGCGCGGGTCGGGGTTCGGTCTCGGCTGTGCGATGGCCGACCGCGGGTGCGGGGTGCCGGTCGCCCGAAACAGATCGGCCCTGACGGGATCGTGACGGATCCTGTTGTCCGAGAGCGCATCGCCGCGGTGTGGTCGGCCCTGTTGACCGAGCCGGCCGAGGTGACGGGACCAGCGGCCGGTTCCTGAGCGACATCTGCTTGTCGAGGTGGCACGATCGGTGGATGGGAAAGACCTATCCGAGCATCGACGACTCACTGAAGTCGTGGCTGTCCCGGCAACGGATGTTCTTCGTGGGCACGGCACCGCTCAGTGGTGACGGCAGCGTGAATGTCTCGCCGAAAGGGATGGCTGGCACGTTTGCCGTGCTGACCCCGCACCGGGTGGCCTACCTCGACTACACCGGATCGGGCGCGGAGACGATCGCGCACCTGCGCGAGAACGGCCGCATCGTGCTGATGTTCTGTGCCTTCGACGGCCCGCCCAAGATCGTCCGACTGCACGGCAAGGGCCGCGCGGTGCTGGCCGGCGAACCCGAGTTCACGGAGCTGCGCCCGGCCTTCGGCAAGGACCTGACCGCTGGGCAGCGCTGCGCTGTCGTGGTCGATCTGACCAGGATTTCCGACAGCTGTGGTTACGCGGTGCCGCTGATGGACTTCCGCGATGATCGTGACGTCCTCGACCGCTGGCAGGAGCGCCATGACGACGCTTCCTTCCGCGACTACTGGCGGCAGCGCAATGCGGTCAGCATCGACGGTTTGCCGGCTATGGATGTCCCGGCGCCGA
>DASQFG010000524.1:0-3851 GCA_035633315.1 Nakamurella sp.
ACGGCGGCGACCCGGCGGCCGGCAACGGCCGAGCGGGACTCGGGAATCCGCCGGTGACGCCGAACGGCGATCCGGCCGGCACACCCACACCGGTGGGATCGACGATCCACCAGGGAGGACCGCAATGAGCCCCGTCCATCACGACCATTCGGCGGACGCCGCGGTCGCCGCGATGAGCGCGGTGCACGATGCCGTGCCGGTCAGCCCCGACGGAACACCGGAGGGGTTCCGGGTCGGGCGCACCCTGCCGGTCCGGGTCGAGCTGAGCCGTCAGCTGCGCCGCCGACGGACCCAGTTCTCGCTGGGCTTCATGGTGCTGCTGCCGATCATTCTGGTGATCTCGTTCGCCTTCGGCACGAACACCGGGGCTCGCGGTGCGGTATCGCTGGTCGACCTTGCGACGTCCGGGGCAATCAATTTCGCGATGGTGTGCCTGTTCTTCTCGGCGAGCTTCCTGCTGATCGTGATCATCTCGCTGTTCTTCGGCGACACCATCGCGTCCGAGGCATCGTGGTCGTCGCTGCGGTACCTGCTTGCCATGCCGATCCCACGGATCCGGCTGCTACGGCAGAAAGTGCTGGTGGCAGGCATTCTCTCGATCTTGGCGCTGATCATCCTGCCGGTCACGGCGCTGATCATCGGTTCGGTCGCGTACGGGATGAACCCGCTGTCGACCCCGGTCGGCGAACAGTTCACCTTCGGCGAGGGCCTGGTCCGGCTCGGCTTGATCGTCGCGTACGTCGCGGTCCAGCTCACCTGGGTGGCGGGCCTGGCGCTGTTGCTCAGCGTCTCGACGGACGCCCCGCTGGGCGCCGTCGGTGGCGCTGTGCTCATCTCGATCCTGTCGCAGATCCTCAATCAGATCGACGCGCTCGGCGATCTCCGCAATTACCTGCCGACCCACTACTCCTTCGCCTGGACCGGGGCACTGGTCGATCCGGTCCGGTGGGACGACATGATCCGCGGCGGGTTCATCAGCCTGGCCTACGCGGTGGTGCTCACCGCGCTGGCCGTGCTGCGCTTCCGGCGCAAGGACATCACCAGCTGATCGGGATCTACTGCACGCAGAACTCGTTGCCCTCCGGGTCGGTCATCACCACCCAGCGCTCGCCCATGTCGCCCTTGCGCTCCTCGACGACGGCGCCGCCGGCGCCGACCAGTCGCTCGACGTGGGTGAGCACCGTGGACCAGCGTTCCTCGCCGTCGGTGATCCCTCGGCCCGGGCTGACATCAAGGTGCACCCGGTTCTTGGTGACCTTGCCCTCGGGGACCCGCTGGAAGAACAGCCGCGGACCGACGCCCTCGGGGTCGATGATCGCCCAGATCTCGTCCCAGTCCTCGGGCAGACCCCACGCTTTCATGGCTTCGGCCCAGCTCTCGAAACCCGGGGGCGGATCGTCGGTGCGGTAGTTCAGCGCGATCATCCAGAATTCCGCGAGGCGCTTCGGGCTCGCGGCGTCGAACGTGACCTGAAACGGAACACCCATCTACGGCTCCTTCGTTTGCTCCGGATTGCCCTGTTGGCGGATTCACTGTGGCGGGCCCCGTCGGACGGGCCAGCCCTCGACCCGACCGTCGACCCCGTCATCGGCACGGTTTCCACTACCGGCCCGCGCTAGCCACGCCGGCTGGGCGGGCTGTGCCAGCGTGTTCAGCGGCCCGCGCCGACCACCCCGGCCGCGTCCATGTCGCGGATCTCCTTCTTCAGCTCGTGAATCTCGTCGCGCAGCCGGCCGGCGAGCTCGAATTGCAGGTCCCGAGCGGCGGCCATCATCTGATCGGTCAATTGCTGGACCAGGTCGGCGAGCTCGTTGCGGGCCATCCCGACCGTGCTGTGCCCGGCGTAGACCCCCGAGCTCTTGGGCTCCCCCACGGCCTTGCGTCCGCGGGACGCGTTGCGGCCCGATCCGCCCATCCGCACCGAGCTCGCCGAGTCCTCGGCCTCGGCGTACACCCGCTCGAGGATGTCGTTGATCTTCTTCCGCAACGGCTGCGGGTCGACCCCGTGCGCCGTGTTGTACTCGCGCTGCTTCTCCCGGCGGCGGTTCGTCTCGTCGATCGCCCGGGCCATCGACGGGGTGATCCTGTCGGCGTACATGTGCACCTGGCCGTTGACGTTGCGGGCGGCCCGGCCGATGGTCTGGATCAGCGAGGTCTCCGACCGCAGGAAACCCTCCTTGTCCGCGTCGAGGATCGATACCAGCGACACCTCGGGAAGGTCGAGACCCTCGCGAAGCAGGTTGATCCCGACCAGCACGTCGAACTCACCCAGCCGCAGCTCGCGGAGCAGCTCCACCCGGCGCAGGGTGTCCACCTCGGAGTGCAGGTAACGCACGCGGATGCCCAGCTCGAGCAGGTAGTCGGTCAGATCCTCGGACATCTTCTTGGTCAGGGTCGTCACCAGCACCCGCTCGTTGCGCGTGGTGCGGGTGCGGATCTCGCCGATCAGGTCGTCGATCTGCCCGCGGGTCGGTTTCACCACCACCTCCGGGTCGACCAGGCCGGTCGGCCGGATCACCTGCTCCACGAATTCGCCCTGCGCGCGACCCAGCTCGTACCGACCAGGAGTCGCCGACAGGTACACGCTCTGGCCTATCCGGCCGACGAATTCCTCCCAGGTCAACGGCCGGTTGTCCAGCGCCGACGGCAGCCGGAAGCCGTGGTCGACGAGCGTGCGTTTCCGCGAGGCGTCGCCCTCGTGCATGGCGCCGATCTGCGGCACCGTGACGTGCGACTCGTCGATGACGAGCAGGAAATCCTCGGGAAAGTAGTCGATCAGGGTGGCCGGCGCCGACCCGGCCGGCCGGCCGTCGATGTGCCGCGAGTAGTTCTCGATGCCGGAGCAGAACCCGACCTGGCGCATCATCTCCACGTCGTAGGTGGTCCGCATGCGGAGCCGTTGGGCTTCCAGCAGCTTGCCCTGCCGCTCCAGTTCGGCGAGCCGGTCGGCCAGTTCCTGCTCGATGGCCGACACCGCCTTCGCCATCCGCTCCGGCCCCGCGACGTAGTGCGTCGCCGGGAAGATCCGCAACGAGGGCACGTCGCGCACCATGTCGCCGGTCAGCGGGTGCAGGTAGTACAGCTTCTCGATCTCGTCGCCGAAGAACTCGATCCGGATCGCGAGTTCCTCATAGGACGGGATGATCTCGACGGTGTCGCCGCGCACCCGGAAGGAGCCGCGGGTGAAGGAGAGATCGTTGCGCGCGTACTGGATGTCGACCAGTGCGCGGAGCAACGTGTCGCGGTCCATGGTGTCGCCCACGGCCACCGGAAGTGATCTGTCGAGGTAGGACTGCGGGGTTCCCAGACCGTAGATGCAGGACACCGACGCCACCACGATCACGTCCCGCCGGGACAGCAACGACATGGTGGCCGAGTGCCGCAGCCGCTCCACATCGTTGTTGATCGAGGAGTCCTTCTCGATGTAGGTGTCCGTCTGCGGGACATAGGCCTCTGGCTGGTAGTAGTCGTAATAGGACACGAAGTACTCGACGGCGTTGTGCGGGAACAGCTCCCGCAGTTCGTTGGCGAGTTGCGCGGCCAGGGTCTTGTTCGGCGCCATCACCAGCGTCGGCCGCTGCAGTTTCTCCACCAGCCAGGCCGTGGTCGCCGACTTGCCGGTGCCGGTCGCACCGAGCAGCACCACGTCCTTCTCGCCGGCGTCGATGCGCTTTTCCAGTTCCTCGATCGCCTGCGGCTGATCGCCGGACGGCTGGTAGTCGCTGACCACCTCGAACCGGCCCGAGGTGCGCGGAATGTCGCCGACCGGGCGGTGCTCGGAGACGGCGAGGATGGGATGTTCAGTCGCGAATGCCACGGTTCAAAGGCTACGCGGGGGGTCCGACAGTCCC
>DASQFG010000525.1:0-2879 GCA_035633315.1 Nakamurella sp.
CCCTGCCTGGCCACCGTGGCCACCTTCGGCCGTGAGTTCGGGCGACGCTGGGCGGCGCTCAGTGTGACCCTCAGCCTGGTCGTGGCCTGGTTGGCCGCCGTCGGGGTGTTCCAGATCGGTCGGGCCATGGCGGCGCTCCTATGATGCTCGCTGATCTGCTTCATTTGGTCGAGTCGGCGCGCACGCCCGTGACCTGCGGTCAGCTTGCCGATCGCCTCGGGGCCGACCCCGAGGTCGTCGCCGGGATGCTCGACCGACTGTCCCGACAGGGTCGTCTCCACAACGCTCCCGCCGGACCGGCGCGGCACGGCACATGTGATCCCTCGGCGTGCGGCGCCGCCGGGCCGTGCGGTGCCTGTCCGTTCGCGGCGCTGCCCGCGACCGGTCGTCGTTTCCTGGCCGTTCGTCCGGTCTCCTCTGAAAGCCACTGAAACGCTGGGTGCTACTCCCCCACCGATGGGATGGCCGGGAACCCGGGCAGCAAACCTCCTGACCGGCCTGCTATCGCTCGGTTGTTGTGAAACTACGTGCTGTTGCTCAGCTTTCGGGTAGCGTCTGCGCGACCGGGTCGGCCTCGTAGGCAGCTACCTGATCGATCCGCCGCTGGTGCCGTGGATCGTGCGAGAACGGGGTCGCCAGGAACACGTCGACGAAAGAGGTCGCGGTGGCCTCGTCGTGCATCCGGGCGCCGATGGAGATGACGTTCGCGTCATTGTGTTCGCGGGCGAGCTGCGCGGTCTGCAGATTCCAGGCAAGCGCCGCGCGGATCCCGGTGACCTTGTTCGCGGCGATCTGTTCACCGTTGCCCGAGCCCCCGATGACGATGCCCAGCGAACCGTGGTCGGCCACCACCCGGCGCCCGGTCGCCAGGCAGTAGGCGGGGTAGTCGTCAGTGGCCTGATAGGACGCCGGGCCGATGTCGACCACGTCGAACCCGCTGCTGCGGAGGTGCCGGATGAGCGCGGACTTCAATTCGAAGCCTGCATGGTCGGAGCCGATGTAGACGCGCATGGCGCACAGTCTGTCAGGGCCGTCCGGTCAGGGCACGACCAGTACCGGGAACTTCTGCCGCGCCATCACCGCTCTGGACACCGAGCCGGACGCGATGCGGTGCAACAGGTCGGAGAAGCCGGTGTGCCGCTTGCCCACCACCACGCACGCAGCGTCGCGTTCCTCGGCGATCCGCACCAGTTCGGCACCGGCCTCGCCGGTGGTCGACACCAGTTCCCACGTCACCCCGGTCAGGTCACCAGACGTGGTCAACGCCGCGACCAGCTCGGACTCCACCTCGTTCTCCGCCTGATCGTTGGCTCCGATCTCCTCGGGGATCGGTACGTACCCCTCGACCATCGGCATCGCGCGGCGGCGGACGTGCACCAGCAGCAGGGGCTTGCCGGTGGCCAGCGCCAGGAAGGCCGCTGCGCGCAGTGGCCGTCCGCACGCCAGTGCGTCGTCGACGCCGGCCACGATCGGCCCGGACCTCATGTCGCGGGGCAACGGGATCCCGTTCGGGGTCAGCCCGGCGTCCGGGGCGCTGTCGACGTTCGGCGTCGGGGACGGGTCTGCCGCCGGATCGGCAACCGGCACGGGGTCACCTGGAACCGCGCTCATGGCGGGGCCCCCTTCGGGGACGTAGCAGCCGACCAGGACCCCCGCAGGACGCCACGACCGCCTGGTCCGCCTTCTTGGTCGGCCTTCACAGCGGGCTCAGACCAACGGTTGCACACTCCGGCCGCGGAGGCGAGCAGGGCCACGCCGGTAGCCCGACGGGTGACCAAGGGTACCGGGATCCGCCGCTCGCCCGGCGCGCGACCGCAGCACGAACGGATCAGTCGAATTGGGGCCGCTCGGTCCTGGTGCGCTTGATCTCGAAGAAGTACGGGAACGAGGCGAGGGCGACCGTCGCGTCCCAGAGCAGACCGGCTTCCTCGCCGCGCGGGATCCTGGTGATCACCGGGCCGAAGAACGCCACACCGTTGATGTGGATGGTCGGGGTTCCCACGTCGTCGCCCACCGCGTCCATGCCGGCGTGGTGGCTGGCGCGCAACTTTCCGTCGAACTCGGTGGAGGTCGCGGCGTCGGCGAGGTCCGCAGGCAGGCCGAGTTCGGCGAGTGACTCCCGGATCACCTGGGTCCGGTCGGACATCTGCTGCTGGTGAATCCTGGTGCCCATCGCGGTGTACAGCGGAGCCAGCACCTCGTCACCGTTGCGCTCGGCCGCCGCGATGGCGACCCGCACCGGACCCCACGCGGTCGCCAGCCGACGCCGGTAGTCCTCGCTGATGCCGCGGTTCTCGTTGAGCACAGCCAGGCTCATCACATGGAAATGGACGTCGATCGGTCGGACCTTCTCGACCTCCAGGATCCACCGGGACGTCACCCAGGCGAACGGGCAGGCCGGATCGAACCAAAAATCGGCCTTGGCCCGCTGCGTTGGCACCGAGGCACCGGCTGTGGTGTCGTCGATGCTCGAGATCTCATCGCCGGCGGTAGCGCTGGGCGCGTCGACAGCGCTCGGGGTGTGGGTCATCAGCACTCCTGTCCTGCCCGCAGGTTGCGTTCCCCGGCGCGGGCACATTCATGACGGTTCCCCGGTCAACGATCACTCGGTGCCCAGGTCATCAGGTGATTGATCCTTCGTTCGGGTAACCGACCCGCCGACTAGGTTGTTCCCTGGACGGCACCGCTGTGACGTTCGGCTCCCGGCGCCGGCCCGCCGCATCGTCGGCCGGCGCCTCCAGCGCAAGATCCGTCGCACCGTGATCACCGCACCGTCATCAAGGCACCTCAGTTCTCGAAGGGATCGATACATGTCGCAGGCGCCCAACCTCACCCGCGATCAGGCCAAGAAGCGGTCAGCAACCGTGCGGGGGCCCTCC
>DASQFG010000526.1:0-5426 GCA_035633315.1 Nakamurella sp.
GTTCCGGTGACGACGTACTTCGTGCTGGTCAGCTCCGCCAGGCCCATCGGTCCCCTGGCATGCAGCTTCTGGGTGGAGATGCCGATCTCCGCACCGAAGCCGAATTCGCCGCCGTCGGTGAACGCGGTGGAGGCGTTCACCATCACCGCGGCGGCATCGACCCTGGCGACGAAATCGCGCGCGGCCTCGATCGAGGACGTGACGATCGCCTCGGTGTGCCCGGTGCCGTGCTCGTTGATGTGGGCGATCGCCGCGTCGACGTCGGGCACCACCGCGGCCGCGATGTCCAGCGACAGGTACTCGGTGTCGAAATCCTCGGCGGTGGCCGCGACGACGCCGTCCGCGTCGGCGGCCAGACCTGCCACCGTGGGGTCGGCGTGTACCGTGACGCCGGCCTCCCGCAGCGCCGCGATGGCGGCCGGAACGAAGTCGGCGGCGATCGCGGCGTGCACCAGCAGCGTCTCCGCCGCATTGCACACCGACGGCCGGCGGGCCTTCGAGTTCACCAGGATCGCCAGCGCCATGGCCTGATCGGCACTGGCGTCGACGTACACGTGGCAGTTGCCCACGCCCGTCTCGATGACCGGAACAGTGGATCCGTTGACGACGGCCTGGATCAGGCCGACCCCGCCGCGCGGGATGATCACGTCGACCAGACCGCGGGCCGTCATCAGGTGCTTGACGGACTCACGGTCGGTACCGGGCACCAGCTGTACCGCGTCGACCGGAAGTCCGGCGGCAACCGCGGCATCGGCCAGGATGTCCACCAGCACCCGGTTGGATTCATGCGCTGACGCCGAACCACGCAGCAGCGCCGCGTTGCCCGCCTTCAGTGCGATGCCGGCGGCGTCGACGGTGACGTTCGGCCGCGCCTCGTAGATGATCGCCACCACACCCATCGGCACTCTGACCTGGCTGAGCTGCAGCCCGTTCGGCAGTACCGAACCACGCACCACGGTGCCAACCGGGTCCGGCAGACGGGCAAGATCACGCAGCCCCTGCGCCATCGCCTCGACCCGGGAATCGTTGAGCCGCAAGCGATCCACCAGCGAATCGGGGGTGCCGGCGGCCTGCGCGGCCTGCACGTCGATCGCGTTGGCCGCGAGGATCTCGGCGCGCCGGTCGAGCAACGCATCGGCCATCGCGATCAACGCCGCGTCCTTGACCGACCGCGGCAGCACCGCGACGGCGGCGGCGGCGACCTTCGCCCGCCGCGCCGATTCCAGCACTTCGTCGCGGGTTGCCGTGACGCCGGTGACGGCCGGCTGAGCGTCACCGGCGGCGGAGGCACCCGATGCCGGCATCGACTGCCGGTCGGCGACCCGCGGTGAATCCTGGTCGATCACGGACATGCTCAGGCTCCTTTGATGCTGTGACTGGTCACCGATGCGTTCGGACATGGCGAATCCGAACCAGAACCCGATCCCGATTCAGAACGCGATCCCGATCCCGATCCCGAACCAGAACCCGATCCCGATCCCGATTCCGGCGCCGCACCGGACACCGACGGTACCGCGATCAGATCATCGGCGTGAACGACGGGATGGCGCAGGTCAGCGGGTAATTCGGGCAGTGAACGGCCGACGATCCCGGGCAGTTCGGCGGCGTCGTGGCCGACGAAGCCGCGGGCGACGATCCGGCCGTCCGGGGCCAGCAGATCGACGACGTCACCGGATTCGAAATCGCCGTAGACACCGGTGATCCCGGCGGGCAGCAACGACTTCCGGCGCTGGGTCACCGCGGCGACGGCGCCGTGGTCAAGGCTCAGCGACCCCGAGGACGATGCGGCGTGCCGTAGCCAGAACAACCGAGCGCTGGTCCGCCGGGTGGCCGGCGCGAAGGCGGTCCCGACTGTCGGTCCCGCAGCGTCGTCGCCGGGCGGGGAGACGGTCAGCGCGGCCACCGCGTCGGCGGCCGAGGCCAGCAGCACCGGGATCCCGGCACCGGTCGCGGTAGTCGCCGAGGTCAGCTTCGACGCCATCCCACCGGTGCCGACATCGGTACGCGATGCGGCGATGGCGATGCCGGCCAGCTCCGCCGCGTCCTGCACCTCGCGGACCGGCGTCGACGTCTCCAGCCGCGGGTCGCCGGTGTACAGCGCATCGACATCGGACAGCAGGATCAGCGCGCCGGCCCCGACCAGGTGCGCGACCAGAGCCGCCAGTCGGTCGTTGTCGCCGAACCGGATCTCCGCCGTCGCCACCGTGTCGTTCTCGTTGACCACGGGGACCACCCCGAACGAGAGCAGCTTGCCGAAGGTGCGCTGGGCGTTCCGGTAATGGGCGCGGCGTACCACGTCGTCGCTGGTCAGCAGCACCTGGCCGACCCGGAGTCCGTGCCGGCCGAAGGAGGTCGCGTAACGCTGGGCCAGCAACTGCTGGCCCACCGACGCCGCGGCCTGCTGGGTGGCCAGATCCCTGGGCCTGCGACGCAGGCCGAGTGGAGCCAGCCCGGCGGCGATGGCCCCGGAGGACACCAGCACCACCTGGGACCCCGCGGCGACCCGACCGGCCACCGCGTCCACCAGGGCGTCCAAGCGCGCCTGGTCCAGCCCGCCGGCGGATGTCGTCAAGGACGACGAGCCGACCTTGACCACAACGATCCGGGCCCGGCCGACGGCCAACCGGGTGGCCGACAGGGTTTCCGATTCAGCTGTGCCGCCGGCATTGCCGGCGGGGCCGCCGGACAGTTGCGCCGACGGTGCGTTCACGACCGGTGGTCCTCGTCGAAGGATCGGTCGGGCAGGTCGTTGGTCAGATCGTGGGTCAGATCGCTCTCGTCGGCCAGCCCGTAGCCCTCAAGGCCCTCGACCTCCAGCCCGCGCCGCAGCCGGTGCATGGCCTTGCGTTCGGGCGCGCGCACCCGCTCGGACTGCTCGAGACGCAGGTCGGTACCCCGCCCGGTCGGCACCACGTCGACACCGGCCAGCGTGGTGGGCTCCCAGTCGAAGGTGACCCCCGCGATGGTGACCGGCGCGCCGGGCCGGGCGCCCTGCGCCGCGAGCTGCGCCTCGACGCCGAGCCGGGCGAGCCGGTCGGCCAGGTAGCCCACGGCCTCGTCGTTGGCGAAGTCGGTCTGCCGGATCCACCTTT
This sequence comes from Nakamurella sp., assembly GCA_035633315.1. Classification (GTDB taxonomy): domain Bacteria; phylum Actinomycetota; class Actinomycetes; order Mycobacteriales; family Nakamurellaceae; genus Nakamurella. The sequence continues at coordinate 3,093 of DASQFG010000526.1, forward strand.
CGGGCCGCTGCCCGTGCACCACGAAACCGCCGTCCATCTCCGGATCGGGCAGAACTTGGAACTGCTCGCTGTCGACGGCCTTGGGCCGAACGACGATCCGCGGGGCGGGTGCGGTCGGGCGCGCGGCGCGGTCGGCGGCGACCATTTCGGCCAGCGCGAACCGCAGCTCCGACAGTCCCTCATGGGTCGCTGCGGACACCGCGTACACCGGGTAGCCGGCGGCGATCAGGTCCGGCGTCACGAACTCGGCCAGCTCCCGCGCCTCCGGCACGTCGATCTTGTTCAGCACCACCAGCCGCGGCCGGTCGGCCAGGTCGCTGGACAGCGACGGGATGTACTGGGCCAGTTCGTATTCGAGCGCCTCGATGTCGGACAACGGATCACGCCCGGTCTCGAACGTCGCGCAGTCCACCACGTGCACCAGCACCGCACACCGTTCGATGTGCCGGAGGAACTCCAGGCCGAGGCCCTTGCCCTGGCTGGCGCCCGGGATCAACCCGGGCACATCGGCGATGGTGAAGACCCCCGAACCGGCGGTCACCACCCCCAGGTTGGGTTCGAGGGTGGTGAACGGGTAGTCGGCGATCTTGGGCTTCGCGGCGGAGAGCACCGAGACCAACGAGGACTTCCCCGCGCTCGGGAACCCGACCAGACCGGCGTCGGCGACCGACTTGAGCTCCAGCACCACGTCCGCAGCCTCGCCCGGTTCGCCGAGCAGGGCGAATCCGGGGGCCTTGCGGGCGCGGGAGGCGAGCGCGGCGTTGCCGAGGCCGCCGCGGCCGCCGTGCGCGGCGATGTAGTTGGCGCCGGCACCGACCAGGTCGGCCAGCACCACGCCGTCGGTGGACAGCACCATCGTCCCGGACGGGACCCGGAGTTCCAGGCCGTCGCCGTTGCCGCCGTCCTTGTCGTCGCCCTGACCGGGGCGGCCGTTGCCGGCCTTGGCGTGCGGGCGGAAATGGAAGTCCAGCAGGGTGTGCACGTTGGGGTCGACGACCAGCGTCACGTCCCCGCCGTTGCCGCCGTCACCGCCGTCGGGTCCGCCCAACGGCTTGAACTTCTCGCGGTGCACCGAAGCGCAGCCGTGACCGCCGTCGCCGGCCTGCAGGTGCAGAACGGCGCGGTCCACAAACCTCGCCATGGTGCCGGTCCTATCTACGTCGGTGGATGCTGCTGTGCGGTGCCCCCATCGGTCACCCGGTGACTGTCGTTCCTGCTCAAAGACTCTCGAGCCAGCTGCCGGCACGAAGGGCGGGTGCCGCAGATGCCGCGAGGGGCGGTCCCGGAGTGTTCGGGCCCGCCCCTCGCAGGGAAAGTGGTGTCTTTCTCGTCAGGGTCAGGCTCCGACCGGAACCGGCTCGACGTCGACAGCGACCACATCGATGTCAACCACCTCGACGATGTTGACGGTCTTGCGTCCGCGCTTGCTGCCGAACTCGACCGCGCCCGCGGTCAGCGCGAACAGAGTGTCGTCCTTGCCGCGGCCGACGCCATCACCCGGGTGGAACTTGGTGCCCCGCTGGCGGACCAGGATCTCGCCGGCGCTGACGACCTGTCCACCGAACCGCTTGACGCCCAGGCGCTGCGCGTTCGAGTCCCGACCGTTGCGGGAGCTGGATGCGCCCTTTTTGTGTGCCATGGAATCAGTGCCCTTCTCGCGAAATCAGCCGGCGTCGGCGGCCGAGGAACCGGCCGTGCCGAGGGAGATACCGGTGACCTTGATCTGCGTCAGCGGCTGACGATGGCCCTGCCGCTTGTGGTACCCGGTCTTGTTCTTGAACTTGTGGATGACGATCTTCGGGCCCTTGGTGTGGGCGACGACCTCACCGGAGACGGTCACCTTGGCCAAGGTCGCGACCTCGGTGGTGATCTTCGGGCCGTCGACCAGGAGAACGGCCGGCAGGGTCACGGCCGCGCCAGGCTCGCCCTCGAGCTTCTCGATCTCGATGACGTCACCTTCGGCGACCTTGTACTGCTTGCCGCCGGTCTTGACGATCGCGTACATCGTGGACGCGCCTTCCTGCCTGTCGTGGTGCCGGGGTCTCCGGGCGTTGGTCTGTTGCTGTCGTTCTCAGTTCGGTTACTGCTGGAAGCACCGGAGGTTCAGCGCCCGCCGACACTCGCAAGTACCACCCTCTGGGCCACCACGGGTGTCAGACGATCGGTATCAGCTGGCATCAGGACTGGCCCCCGACGGACCCCGCTCTCGCGAGAAGTCCGTCCGCGCGACACGAACCAAACCAGGGCAACGCAAAGCGCGCTGCGCTGCAGCGTGCCGAACGACCACGATACGCGCCGCCGGGCGGGAGGAGCAAACTGCCGGGGCCGGCGACG
>DASQFG010000527.1:0-2926 GCA_035633315.1 Nakamurella sp.
ACCGGCGAGGCCAAGCTCAGCGACTTCGGGATCGCCCGCGATCTGGAGGCCGAACACCTCACCGCCGCCGCGGACGTCATCGGGACCGCCGCTTATCTCAGCCCCGAACAGGCTCGCGGCGCCGACGTGGGGCCGCCGACAGACATCTACGCCCTGGGCCTGGTGCTGCTGGAATGCCTGACCGGCCGCCGGGAATTCCCGGGCAAGGCGGTGGAGTCGGCGATGGCCCGGCTGCTCCGCGATCCGGTGATCCCGGCCGATCTGCCGATGCCGTGGCCGCCGCTGCTGCGCGCGATGACCCAGTCCGATCCGCGGCTGCGGCCCACGGCCAGCGCCGTGGAGGCGGCACTGCGGGCACCGGCCGGGACGGTCGTGCTGCCGCCCGGACCCACCGCCACGGCCACCCTGCCGAACGCCTATCCGGTCCCGCCTGCTGCTGCCGCCGGCTTGCCGCCCGCGCCGGACAAGCCCCGCAGCAGCACCGGCCGGGTGTTCCTCATCGCGCTGCTGACCACGGCTCTGGTCGCGTTTGCAGTGGTGGCGGTCATCGCCCTGGTCAGACCGGACACCACGGGCGATCCCACGATCCCGGCGGTCACCACCAGCAGCCAGCCCACGACGTCGAGCAGCGTCCCGCCCAGGACGGTCACCACAACGGCCACCCCGACCACCACCCGGACAACACCGGCAACCACGTCGTCCAGCACCCCGACGACCTCGTCCGTCCCCACCACGCCGTCCACCTCAACCGCGCCGACCACGCCGACCACACCGACCACACCGACCACACCCACCACACCGACCACCAGCGCTGCGACGGCACCGACCAGCGCCGGGGACACGGGCACGAACACCGGTGCGGCAGCGGCCGGAAACGGCAACGGCAACAACGGGAATGGCAACGGCAACAACGGGAATGGCAACGGCGGTGCGGCCGGCGGCTGATCGGCTCGCCCCCATGCGGACGAGCCGGCCGGGGGGCGACCGAACGGCTACCCGCGCTTCATGACATACGCCAGCACCTCATCGAGGTGCCCGGCGGCCATCCCGATGCAGGTGTCCGCCGCGCCGTAGTACAACCGCAGCTCGCCGGTTTCCGGCCGATGCGTCATACCGCAGGGGAAGACGACGCCGGGCACGTCACCGATCAGTTCGTAGTCCTCACGCGGCCCCAGCACCCACTCGTCGCACCTCTTGAGCACCTTCGCCGGGTCCTCGAGATCCAGTAACGCGAGCCCGACCCGGTAGAGCGCACCGGCGACGGTCTGTCGCACCCCGTGGTAGACCACCAGCCAGCCCTCGGGCGTTTCGAGCGGGGGTGGGCCGACGCCGATCCGCGCCGAGTCCCACCAGCCGCCCGGACGGGCGCCGAAGACCGGCTCGGGCGTGCCCCAGCTGAGCAGATCGGGCGAGCGCGAAATCCAGACGTCGGCCCGGCCGCCGACGCTCGCGACCGGGCGGTGAAAGAGCACGAAGTTGCCGTCGACGCGACGGGGCAGCAGCGAGGCGTTCTTGTCCTCAGGGGGACAGGCCACGCCCAGCCGCTCCATCGTCAGGAAATCGCGGGTGAGCGCCAGGGACACCGCCGGTCCCCGCCGCCCGAACGCGGTGTACGCGACCACCCAGGCGTCAAGCTCGTCGACCCGGGTCACCCGAGGGTCCTCGACGCCCCATTCCTCCTCGGGGTGCTCGGGCGACGGGGCGATCAGCGGAGTCGCGCCGACCATCCAATTGGAAATGCCGTCCGCCGACCGGGCCACCGTCAGATGGCTGATCCCGCGGCGGTCCTCGACCCGGCACACGAGAACAGTTTCGTCGCCGACCAGGGTGGCCGCGGCGTTCAACACCGCGTTGATCCGGTAGGGCCAGCGGGTCGGTGTCAGCAGAGGATTGGCGCGGGCTCGCGCGAAGAGGCCGTCACCCACCACCACCCCGAACGATCTGGTCATACACCGCAACGTAGTCCCCCACCATGCGGTCGACGCCGAACCGCCGCTCCGCCACCGCACGGCACATGGCGCGGTCGAGCGCGGGAACGGACCGCACCGCGTCCGCCGCCTGTGCCGCGTCGTCGACCACGAACCCGGTCACCCCGTCGTCGATGATCTCCGGCATCGACCCGCGCCGATAGGCGACAACCGGTGTGCCACAGGCCATCGACTCCACGACTGACAGCCCGAACGGCTCGTCGAACTCGATCGGATGCAGCAGCGCCACAGCGGAGCCGAGCACCCGCGCCCGTTCCTCCGGCCCGACGGAACCCAGGTACCGCACCCGGTCCTGGTCGACGTGAGGTTCTACCTCTTCGTGGAAGTAGCGCTCGTCCTGCACGATGCCGCAGATCAGCAGCCGGCGCCCGGCTCTGCGGGCGATCTCGATGGCCTGCGCCGTGCCCTTGTCCGGATGGATCCGGCCGAGAATGACCAGATCCTCGCCGCCGAGGGCCGAGAACGGAAGTGCTGTGAGATCGATGCCGTGGTGAACCGTGGCCACGTACTCCAACTCCGGCACCCGGTCGGAATCGGAAATCGACACGAAAACCGAATTGGCCGACCGATAGGCGGGCAGGATCGCGCGCCCGGAGAACCCGTGGACCGTCGTGACCATGGGCGCCGCGCAGAGCCCGGAGAAGGCCAGCGGCAACCAGTCGAGGTGGTTGTGCACCAGGTCGAAGTCGGCTGATCGGCCCAGCGCGTGCGCCACGTGCAGCGCCTCCCAGACGCGGCCGTCCATCTCCGGATGCTCCGCGTAGGGCTGCGGGCATACCCCGTCCAGACCGGCTGACGTCTCGGAATCCAGGGTGGCGAAGAGCGTGACGTCGATGCCGTGGCGGACCAGTCCCTCGGTGATCAGGCTGGTGACCTGCTCCCAGGGGCCGTAGTGCGTCGGCGGCGTGCGCCACGCTATCGGTCCGAGCATGCCAACC
>DASQFG010000528.1:0-5146 GCA_035633315.1 Nakamurella sp.
CCTCGGCCCGGGACAGCAGCCAGGACCGCAGCGCACCGGTGATCACCGTCAGGATGACGTCGTTGACGGAACCGCCGTGCGCGCGCCGGATCTTCTTGAAGTCCTGCAGGTCCAACCGCACCGTAGCGAACCGGCGCTGCCCGCTCTTGGCGTCGTTCAGCAGCGACCGGGGCGCGGGATTCACCGTGCGCCACACCACCCGCAGGATGTTGCCCGCGGTGCTGGCCACCTTGGTCACGGCCTCGCGGACGTCCAATGCGGCGAAGCGCACGACGTCCAGCATCTCGCTGGGCCTGGTTGTCAGGTCGGCGACCGCGTCCACCACCAGGTCGATCTCACTCGGCTCTGGGCTCGGGATCCACGGCTGGTCCGGCAGGTCACGCGGCCGCCGGTTGACGTCCAGGATGGCCGCCGCGACGTCGACGGCACCGATCCGGTCGACCATCGCGTGGTGCGTCTTGTTGACCAGGGCGACCCGACCGCCGGTCAACCCCTCGATGACGTAGACCTCCCACAAGGGCCGGGTGCGGTCCAGTGGCCGGGAGATCAGCCGGCCGACCAGTTCGTCCAGTTCCAGGTCGGTGCCCGGCTTGGGCAACGCGGACCGGCGGACGTGGTAGGTCAGATCGAAGTCCTCGTCGTCCACCCACACCGGGCGGGCCAACCGGCCCGGGACGAACCGCACCTTCTGCCGGTAACGCGGCACCAACGACAACCGGGACTCGATGAGATCCACGATGTCCGAGTACTGGAATTCGGCGCCGTCCGGGCCTTCGGGTCCCAGAATCACCACCCCGCCGACGTGCATGGGGCTTCCGGCGTCTTCGGCATACAGGAACGCGGCATCCGTCGCGGAAAGCCGGTCGGTCATCCAGTCATCGTGACACAGCCGGACGACTCCCATGCCCCGCCGCCGCATCCGACCGAGAGACAGTCCGGTGCCGACAGTCAGGCGGCTTAGCGCGACCCGGCCGGCTGGCCGTGCGGCCCGACCGCGGGCGCGGCGCCGGGTCCCTTCGCGGGACTCTCCGGCCGTTCGAAGAGTTGCGCGATACCAGCCACGCTGAAGCAGAACGCACCCAGCGCGGTGCCCCAGTTCATCAGGTCGGTGTTGATCACCTCGTCGGTCACGGGGCGGACATAGGCGGCCAGCCCGGACAGGAAGAACAGGATGGATCCCAGCTGATTGACCGTGACCACCCACCAGCCCAGCGACCGGGGCATCAGCCGGAACCGGCCGTGGCAGATCTCCTCGATCGCCACGTGTCCGGACACCAGGAACAGCACGCAGCCGATCATCTCCGGCGCCCAGATCAGATGATCCTGCTGCTTGGTGCTCAGGCTGGACAGGAACACGTCGACCAGGCTGATGGCGAACGCCAGAGTGCCGACGAACAGCACGAATGCCGACACCCAGCCGGGCCGCATGGGCTCGTAGGCCCACCAGCGCCAGCGGGTCTCGGTGAGCGAGCCGTCGGCGTCGATGCTGCGCGGCGAGTTGATCTCCTGCACGATCGAGGCGTACCCGCCGGTGGAGAAGAAGAATCCGCCGCACAGGAACACCAGGTCGATCGTGCTGGCCGGGGCCGTCGACCATTGCGCGAGGACCGCACCCAGGGTGAACAGGGCACCGCCGATGGCGAAGGACACGCCGGCCACCGCGTTGACCCGGATGAGCCGGATCGCCGTCGCCGGGCGGGTGCGGATCCGTTGCGCCACACCGTCGACCAGCACCTCGATGTAGCCGCGCTTGCGGGCGGTGCGGGAGTCCCAGGTGGCGGTCCAGCCGTCGGATCGGCGCCATTGCACGCTGCTGACGAAGGGTCCGCGACCGCCGACGGACTGCACCTCGCCCTTGTCCGGGACCTCGAAGGCCGTCTTCCTCGTCACGAGGTCGGCGCGAGGATCGGTAGTCGTCACCGCGAATGCCTTTCGCTCTTCTGGACCGCAAGGCCAGGTCTCACTCGACGACGCGCGGTCGTGCCCGTCCTGCACGGTCGTTGCTGGGAAGCGTGGGTCGCGGTCAGTGTGACAGCAGGACCGGCCGCGCGGATCGACCGATCAGGACGAGGCGCGCGCGACGACCGGCGCCACCGACGACGCCAGGGTGCGCAGCGCCCGGGTGAGCGGCGAGTCGGGCGCCACCTCGGCGAGCGATAGGCCGCGCCGCCATGCCTTGTCGGTCGCGCCGCGATCCTCCGGGAGTCGCGCCGCCACCTGCGCGTCGGCGAACCGTTTGACCGCGTCGGCCGCCTCGTCGCCGGATGCCGATCCGGACCGGCACCTGTTCAGCACGATCCGGGCGGTGACTCCGGGGAGCGCCTCGCCGAGTTCGGTCAGGGCACGGATCAGGCGTTCCATGCCGGGTGGGTCGCCGGACCCGACGGCGAACACCACGTCGGCCTCGGCCAAAAGCGCCAGCGTGGCGCCGTTTCGCCGCGGTGCCATGGTGTCGAAGGTGATCTCCTCGTCGGCCTCGAGGCAGAAGCCGCAGTCGACGATCGTCAGCGGGGCCATCTCACGCGCGACGGCCAGTACGGCCGGGATCGCGGAAGGCCGTACCTCCGGCCAGCGGTCGGCCCTGGAAATCCCGGTCAGCAGCCGGAGGTCGTCACCCAGCGACCAGCACAGCGCCGTCATCGCGGCCAGATCGAGGCGGCCGTTGGCCGCCGACCGGCACGCTCCGGCCAACCCTGGTGACTCGTCGAGCAGACCGAACGCGCTGGCCACCACGCCGCCGTAGACGTCCGCGTCGATGAGCAGCGTGGGGATTCCCGACGCGCGCCGACTCGGTGGCGATGCCGGTGGCGACCGTGGTGCGTCCGGGTGCACCGGTCGGCCCCCAGACCGCCACCACCCGCCCCTTGGGCGGCGGCGCGAAAGCCCCCTCGAGATCCGTGTCGGCCGCTCGCGGGGGTAGCGCCCGGCGGGGATCGGACATCGCCCCGGCCGGCGCGGGGGTGGGTCGGCCGTCCAGGTCGGCCACCGCCGCTCTGGCGGCTTCCAACAGCGCCGTCGAACCGGCGTCGTCGGATACCAGGGTGCTGATCCCGATGCGTTCCAGCCGGACGCGCGCCCGATCATCGGCGGCCGGGTGTACGCCGACCACCGCGACCCCGGACGCCCGCAGGGCGCTGACCGCCTCCGTGTCCAACCGGCGCAGGTCGGCGGAGACGATCGCCACCGACGCCTGCCCGGTCGTCGCGATGGCCAGCACATCACCGATGTCCACGCAGCGCCGCAAGACCGTCATCGGCGATCCGGGCCGGTCCAACGCAGCGACGAGGTCGTTTTCCCAGCTCTGGCCGCTGCCGGCGGTGAGCAGGCCGGTGTTCATCCGCCCTCGCCGCTCACCAGCACGACGATCGGCTCGCCGTTCGGCAGCGTGCGGACCAGCTTGTCGGCGTCGGCAGCCGGCAGCATCACCGACACCTGGTACCTGTTGGAGGTCGCGCCGGACAGGCCGCCGGTCGCCGGTGCGGTGACGGATTGCACGGTGATGTCCTTGGCGATCCGCTCGGTGGTCGGGGCGGCGCCGGTGCCCGCCGCTCCCCCGGTCGTCAGGTACAGGTCGATGATCGATCCGTGGCCGACGCCGGGCGGCATGTTGTTCGGTTCGACGCCGACCGCCACCACCCGCCCGGACGCGGATTCCTCGACGGCTGACGCGGCCACCAGTTCGCCGGCGTGCAGGGGGGTCACCACGGTGCGCCCTATCGGCGACGCGGGCAGCGGAGGTGATGTACAGATCGGCGGTGTCCCCGAGATTGACCTCGGTGGTGGACAGATCCTCCGCCGTCAGCACGGTTCCGGCGGCGAGATCGCGGGCCGCCGCCCAGACACCGGTCGTGCGCGTGCTCCCACCGATGACCCGCGCGCCGACCACCACGGCCGCGATCACCAGCACGATGCCGCCGAGCACCCTGACGTTGAGCCACCGGGGTCGCGAGAGCCGCCGCGGGGAGGGCGCGGAGGGCACAGCCACGGATTACCCTCCTGCCTGCTCCCGTGTACGGGAACCTTTGGGCCGATTGGTGGACAACTGGGTCGTCGCGCCGCGTCCGGTGTCACAATGCTTCGTGGCAAACTACATCATCATGACGCAAGCTCAGTCAAAACGATCAATACCGGCCCTGATGGGGCTACTCTTGCACCTCTCGCGCGCTGCCTCCCAGAAAGGACCGCTCAGCGATGACGACGGACCGATTCCTGACGCTCGCCGACGTCGCCGAGATTCTGAACATCTCCGCGTCTCAGACGTACGCGCTGGTCCGCAGTGGCGACCTGCAGGGCATCCAGATCGGCGGTCGAAACCAGTGGCGGGTCGAACGGTCCAAGCTGGAGGAGTACATCGAGCAGGCGTACAGGCGGACCGCCTCGCACCTGTCGGAGCTGCCCACCGCGTTGCCGAGCGACGCCTGACACTCGTCCGGACTATGTGACGCCTCTAGGGCACGCCGCTGGTCCAGTCCGGAAGACTCCGGTGCGGATCCGTGACGGTGAAAATCGAAGTCATCGAACCCGCACCGGACGGCCTTTGGTTCCGATCAGCACCTGATCGACCTGAGGGCCACACCGGTCGTCCGCGGCTACTCGCTCAGCGCGGCGTCCGCTTCCCTGAGCACAGCTGCGGCGACTTCGAGCCCCTCGATACGGCCGAGTTCGACGTCCTCGTGCTCGATGTTGACCAGCATGTCCGGGTCGACTTCCTGTAGGGCGCGGAGGAACTCGGTCCAGAAGGCGACGTCGTGCCCCTTACCGAGGGCGACGAAGTCCCAGGCCGAATCCTTGGGCCACTCGTTCGCCCATTCGTCGCCGCCCAGGTTCACCCGCGGTTCGTTCGCGGACAGCCGCCGGAAGCGGTTGTCCAGCACGCCGTACAGCGCGGCGTGCTCCGTGTTGACCCGGACATCCTTGGCCGCGGCATGGAAGATCAGCGGGCCAAGGGCGCGGACCACCGCGACCGGATCCATCTGCTGCCAGAACAGGTGGGACGCGTCCAGTTCGACGCCCACATTCGTCGCCCCGGTCAGTTCGACCAGCTTGAGCACGTCGGCGGTGTTGAACACCAGGTTCTGCGGGTGCAGCTCGAGTGCGACCTTCACGTCGAGATCGGCTGCCAGTGCGTCGATCTCCTTCCAGAACG
>DASQFG010000529.1:0-5898 GCA_035633315.1 Nakamurella sp.
GCGGTCGATCGCGGTCATCGGAGCCTCCGACGAGCCGACCACGCTGGGCCAGATCGTGCTGGAGAACCTGTTGCGCGGCAAGTTCTCCGGACCGGTGTACCCGGTGACCCCGGACACCGTGTCGGTGCAGGGCGTACGGGCATACTCCTCCGTCACCGACATCCCCGATCCGGTCGACCTGGCCGTGGTGACGGTGCCGGACTCGACCGCGGCCGAGGTGGTCGCGGCCTGCCGGGCCAAGGGAGTGCACGGACTGGTGGTGATGACTGCGGGCTTCGCCGACGAAAGGCTCTCCGACGAAAAGCTCGCTGACGACGGACCCGCCGACGACGGGCTCGCCGACGACGCCGCGGACCGGCAGCTGGTCGCGTTGGCCCGCGGCGCGGGCATGCGGGTGCTCGGCCCGAACTGCCTGGGCCTGGTCAACACCGATCCGTCGGTGCGGATGAACGCGACACTGGCCCCGGTGGTCCCCCCACCGGGGCGGATCGGCTTCTTCTGCCAGTCCGGCGCGTTGGGGGTCGCGATCCTGGCCGACGCCGCGAACCGCGGGCTCGGGCTGTCGACGTTCGTCTCGGCCGGCAACCGGGCCGACGTGTCCGGCAACGACCTGCTGCAGTTCTGGCACGCCGACGACCGGACCGAGGTGGTGCTGCTGTATCTGGAGTCGTTCGGCAATCCCCGCAAGTTCGCCCGGCTGGCCCGGGTGCTGGCCAGGACGAAACCGGTCATAGCGGTGAAATCCGGCCGAAACGCGACGCTGACCCCCGCGCCGGGGCCGCACTCGACCGCGTTGTCCAAGGCCGCGGTGGCCAGCCTGTTCGCCCAGTCCGGGGTGATCAGGACCGACACCCTCGCCGCCGCCTTCGATGTCGCGCAGCTGCTGTCCACCCAGCCGGTACCTCTTGGTGACCGGGTCGCCGTCATCGGCAACTCGACCGCGCTGGGCATGCTGGCGGTCGACGCCTGCCTGGACGCCGGACTGCGGATCGCCGACGACCGGCCACGGGACCTCGGGGTGGACGTGATCCCGGAGGATCTGGCCGCGGCGGTGCGGGCGGCCACCGCCCGCCCCGACGTGCACGCGCTACTGGTGGTGTACGTGCCGGTCGTCGCGACGACCGGTCGGGCGCACGCTGCGGCACTGCGGGCGGCGGTCAGCCAGACCACCGTGCCGGTGCTCACCACCTTCCTCGGGGTCGACGGGGTGGTGCCGCGGTTGGTCGTCCCGGCCGCCGACGGCAGCGCCGCTCGTGGGTCGGTGCTGTCCTTCCGCACCCCCGAGCGTGCGGTGGCCGCACTGGCGCACGCGGTGCAGTACGGCTCGTGGCTGACCGGCCCGACCGGGACGATCGTCGACCTGCCCGGCATCGACACCGAGGCGGCCCGCACACTGCTGGCCCGGCTGCGCGGTCCGGATGATCCGGACCGGGCCTTGACCGATGCCGAACTCACCACGTTGTTGGACTGTTACGGGATCGGATGGCTGCCGTACCGCACCGTCGGCAACGCGGTCGAGGCGATCGCGGCGGCCGACGAGATCGGGTACCCGGTGTCCCTCAAATCATTCGACGACTCATTGCGGCACCGGATCGATCAGTCGGGGGTGCGGCTCGGCCTGACGAACTCCGACCAGCTGGCCGACGCGTACGACGACCTGTCCTCGATCGCGGGGCCGCGGCTGCACGTCCAGGCGATGGCACCGCGCGATCACGCCGAGGTGTCCACCGTCTTCGCGATCAGCGCCGACCCGACGTTCGGCGTGCTGGTCTCGTTCGGAATCGGCGGGGTGGCCACCGAGCTGTTCGACGACCGCGCCTACCGGGCCGTACCGCTGACCGACGTCGACGCCGCAGAACTCATCTCCGCGCCGCGCGCCGAGCCGCTGCTGAACGGCTACTGGGGCGCGGGCGTGGTCGCCCGTGCACCCCTGATCGACCTCGCCCTGCGGCTCTCCACCCTCGCCGACGACCTACCGGAGGTCTCCGAACTCCAGTTACGACCCGTGCTCGCCGGCCCGACCGGTGTCGCGGTGACCAGCGGCACCTGCCGGATCGGGCCTGCCCTGGCGCAGCCGCACGTCAAGCGCCGGCTGCACTGAGCCATGCCCCTCTGCACGGTGACAGCACCGACCCGGACCGACGACATGACCGGTGGCGTCGGCGAAACGGGTTCAGCTCGGGTGACGTGCTGCTGCTGCGACCAGGGTCGATCAGGCGCACAAGGGTTTTCGGGGGTCGACGGGGCGACCCACGGATGGACTCGCGTGCTCGCGTTATCCCGCGACGCAGTCGCGGAGCGCTGGCACCCGATGACAAGGAGGTCATCGATGAAGGCTCTCGTGTACCACGGACCGGGTCAGAAGGCGTGGCAGGACGTACCCGATCCGACGATCGTCGACCCGACCGATGTGATCGTGGCGGTGGACACCACCACGATCTGCGGTACCGACCTGCACATCCTCAAGGGCGACGTCCCGACGGTGACCGAGGGCCGAATCCTGGGCCATGAAGGTGTCGGGACGATCACCGAGGTCGGCCGGGCGGTGCGCACCCTGGCGGTGGGGGATCGCGTGATCATCTCCTGCATCACCTCCTGCGGCGTCTGTTCCTACTGCCGCCAGCAGTTGCCGGCGCACTGCCTGGACGAGGAGGGCGCCTCGGGCATCGGCTGGGTGTTGGGTCACCTGATCGACGGCACCCAGGCCGAGTACGTGCGGGTGCCGTTCGCGGAAAGCTCCCTGCACAAGCTGCCGGCAGGGGTGAGCGACGAGGCCGCGGTCATGCTGTCCGACATCCTGCCCACCGGTTTCGAGATCGGGGTCCGCAATGGCCGCGTCAAGCCGGGCGACGTCGTCGCCGTCGTCGGCGCCGGACCGGTGGGCCTGGCGGCGATGATGACCGCCGGGCTGTACGGCGCGTCCCGCATCATCGCGATCGACCTGGACGACAACCGCGTCGAGCACGCCAGTGATTTCGGCGCCACCGACGCTGTCAACAGCGGTGCACTCGACTGGAAAGACCGAGTGTTGGCCATGACCGACGGCCTCGGCGTGGACGTCGCGATCGAGGCGGTGGGCGTTCCGTTGACCTTCGAGATGGCCACCGAGCTCATCAGGCCGGGCGGGACAGTGGCGAATGTCGGTGTGCACGGTAGATCAGTCGAACTCAAACTGCAGGACCTGTGGATCAAGGATGTCGCGATCACCACCGGCCTGGTCAGCGCCACCACCACGCCGATGCTGCTCAGGCTCGTCGGTCAAGGCCGACTCACCCCGGAGAAGTTCGCGAGCCACCAATTCCCGTTGGAGAGGATCACCGACGCCTACGACACCTTCGGGCGGGCTGCCGAAACCAAGGCCCTCAAGGTGGTCATCAATCGTTGACAACCCGCGCGACCGGCGATTCGTCGCGGTAGTGCACATGCTCTTCCGCAAACCACGACATCTCGTGGTTCAGGAGATTCCGCCCGTGCCTTGAGATTGTGAGGCCCGGACGCCAGTAGTCCGCCGGCTCAGGTTGGCAGTGGCCCGGGCAGCACCTTGTCGAGCGACATCAGCAAGGACTGCGGGCCACTGGCTTCCTGAAGCCGACTGTGGAAACCGTCCACGAAGTTGGCGCCGTCGCCGGGCCGCCGAAGGAATGTCCGAAAATCACGATGGGCTCGATCTCGAGGGCCCTGATGGCTTCGAGGATGAGATCGGCAAAATGCCTCACCTGGAAGTGGAGGATCCCCACCTCGCCGCTGCGGCCATGGTTCGGCAGATCGATCGCGTGGATCCGCAATCCGTACCGCGACGGCCTCGAGGGCGGGCAGGTTCTGTTCGGTACTGCCGCCAAGCCCGTGCAGTGCCACCGCGGGTCGGCCGGCTTCCGTCGCTGACGGGAACTCGGACGTACTCCATGAACCACATCCGGCGTCGTTGCAGGTTGGCGGGCGCACAGCGCTATCGCTGGATCATGCTGGGCTATCGCTGGGTCATACTGGCAATTGACGTCACGGGATGCCCTCGCGAACGCGGCGCCATGCCCAGGGCAAACGCGTCGGGGACAGCGGTCGCAATGATCTCGCCGGAGGCATAGACGAAGGTCGCGCCGTACTGATCGGTCAGGGTGATGCGATCCCCCTGGCGCCGCACCAGGACGACTGTCCGCGGATTCTCGCCATCCACCGGCCGCCACAGGTCACCCGGACTGACATGCCCGGCGCGATGCAGGGTGCGCGTGTAGCCGCGGAAACGCGGCCCCTGGCTCAGGTGTTCCAGCACCGTCGCGGCGTTGGACAAGGTCAGACACACGGCGGGCACCTACCACTGTTGCGGCGCAACGGTTTTCGAAGCAGCGCGCGATCGAGAGCGACGGGCGGCGATCGGCGGCGATCGCCGATGAAGCCACGCAACAGGAACGGTCCAGACACAGTCGACATCCCGGATCGGTGAAATACTCTCGGGAAGAGTCTGGGCGCGGAGAGAAATTCCCGGCGGAGTTACAGCCCTGGGGCGGCACATCGCTCCCACACGACTGTCGGATCAGTGGCTTCCAGACAACTCCCTCCGCCGCGGATCTGTCAATGAACGCGGTTGACGGATCACCACAGCACCCCAGGGGTCGGGTGGGTCGCCCAATCGCGCGCTGGGCAGGAGCCGCGGCGTACGCTCACGATCCACGGCTTTTCTGCTCCGTTCGCGGCGTCGGCCGCTGAGCGGGAGAGCCCCAGCACGAAGGACACGCGTGACACAGCTGAGCCTCGGCGTCATGGCCCGGTCGCTCAAGGAGAACGAGCGCCGGCTCCCGCTGCACCCCCATCACCTGTCGCGGATTCCCGATGACCTCCGCGGGAGCATCTACTTGGAACGCGACTTCGGGGAGAGCTTCGGGGTCTCGAATGCTCAGCTCGAGGACTGGGTCGCCGGCGTCCGGACCCGCGATCAGCTCGTCGGAGAGTGCGATGTCATCCTGCAACCCAAGCCGAAGCTCCGCGAGGTCGCCGATTTTCGTGTCGGGCAGGTGCTCTGGGGCTGGCCACACTGCGTCCAGGACGCCGAACTCACCCAGATCGCCATTGAACGGCGGCTGACACTGATCGCGTTCGAGGCGATGAACCACTGGCACAGCGACGGCTCGTTCGGCCTGCACGTGTTCCACAAGAACAACGAGCTCGCGGGTTATTGCTCGGTGCTGCACGCCCTGCAGATCGCCGGGTCGACCGGTGCGTACGGGCGTCGGCTGCGCGCGGTGGTCATCGGTTTCGGAGCGACCGCCCGGGGTGCGGTGTCCGCACTCAACGCAATGAACGTGTACGACGTCGACGTCCTCACCCACCGGGCGGTCGCGGCCGTGGCGTCACCGATCCACTCTGCACGGATCGTGCATTTCGATGACGACGGTGACGGGCACGTGAGCCACGCGGCGACGGAGGACGGCAGCGTGCCGCTGGCGGAGTTCATGGCCGACCACGACGTCATCGTCAACTGCGTGCTGCAGAACACCGACGCCCCGCTGATGTTCATGACCGACGGCGACCTGGCGAGGCTCATCCCCGGCACGCTGATCGTGGACGTCTCCTGTGACGAGGGCATGGGTTTCAGCTGGGCGCGGCCGACCACCTTCACCGAGCCCACCTTCGTGGTCGGCGACAACGTGCGCTACTACGCCGTCGATCACAGCCCGTCGTACTTGTGGAACTCCGCGACCTGGGAGAACAGCGAGGCCATCCTTCCCTTCCTCCCCGCGGTGATGGGTGGAGGCGACGCCTGGGACGCCGACCCAACGATCAGTCGGGCCATCGAGATCCGCGATGGGGTCATCCAGAACCCCGCCATCCTGTCCTTCCAGCATCGCGCGGCGGAATATCCGCACCATCGGCTGTCGACCTGACCGCCGGCCATCCTGGCTGACC
>DASQFG010000530.1:0-2509 GCA_035633315.1 Nakamurella sp.
GCTAGACCATATGGCCGGTCGATCCGCCGTCCGGTGGTGATGTGAGGGTCGGCACCCGCGCATGAGATGCGCGGGTTTGTCGTCGAGGAGTGGCCTCGGCGAGGACCGCAATCATGGGGGTGCCGACATGGCGCAGGCTAAGACCTGGGCGGCTTTCGATGTTCACGTTAGCGGCGTGGTCGCGGCGACGCTGGGGCGTGAGTCTGGCGAGCTGCGGGTGCAGCGGTTGCCGGGTGGCAGCGATCCGGTGGTGGAGTTCGCTGCCGCGTTGCCGGGCCCGGTGCGCGCGACGTATGAAGCGGGCCCGACGGGGTTCGTGCTGGCGCGCAAGCTCGAGGCGATCGGGGTGGACTGTCTGGTGTGTGCGCCGGGGTTGATCCCGCGCGGGCCGAGCGATCGCGTCAAGACCGATCGCCGCGATGCGGAGCGCCTGGTCAGGTTGTTGGCCGCCGGTGAGTTGCATCGCGTGGCGGTCCCGTCGGTCGAGGAAGAGGCGTTGCGCGACCTCGTGCGCGCGCGTGAGGATCTGCGCGGCGATCTGATGCGCGCCCGGCATCGGCTGGCGAAACTGCTGCTGCGTCATGAGGTCCGCTTCGACGGGCCCCAAGCCAACTGGACCCAAGCGCACCTGGGATGGCTGGCCGGCGTGCAGCTGCCTCAGCCGGCGTCGCAGCGGGCGTTGGAGGACTATCGCGGCGCGGTCAGCGCGTTGATTATCCGCCGCGAGCAGCTCGAAGCCGAGATCGCGCGGGCGCTGCCCGACTCGTCGTGGGCGCAGACCGCGCGGCGGTTGATGTGCCTGCGCGGGATCGACACGCTGACCGCGGCCGGTCTGTGCGCGGAGATCGGCGACTTTGGCCGCTTCCGCCACCCGGCGCAAGTGATGAGCTATCTCGGCGTGGTCCCGTCAGAGCACTCCTCCGGCGACAAGCGCCGGCGCGGGCCGATCACGAAGTCCGGCAGCCAACACGCCCGCCGGCTGCTGGTCGAGGCGGCCTGGCACTATCGCCGCCCACCCCGGGTCGCGGGCAGCCTCGCGCGCCGCCAGTCCAACGGCGAGCCGGAGATCATCGCGCTGTCGTGGAAGGCCCAACGGCGCCTGCATCACGTCTGGAACCGGATGGAGCAGCGCGGCAAGCGACGCACGATCATCGCCGTCGCCGCTGCGCGCGAGCTCGCCGGCTTCTGCTGGGCGGTCGCGACCACCGACTGACCAGTCCGCCAGCACACGTTGGTCGAGGAGGCGGCGGGCACCCTGGGCCCTTCGCGCCAGAGCATCCGTGACACACCTATGGGCAGCCGGCCCGAACCTGAGGTCGGTGACACCCGTTGCTAGACGGCGGGCTCTGAAGACGAAACCCGGTCCTGCGGTACCCAACCCGCGCATATCAGGCTGACCGCGCGTCGCGCACACGCCCAGACCCGCCGCCCCCTCGACCAACAAAAAGGCCCGCATCCGCGGGCCTTTCGTGCTACCAACTTGACAAAACGACGGCCATATCAGATGTAGTTCCTGACCACGTTGTTCATCCGGACCTCCTTGGAGGCTGGGGGTGCAAGCCCAACCAGGCTCCGAAGGAGGAACCGGATGAAGTTGCACGCTAACGCCGCTCTCGGCCCGAAGGGAAGGGCGGTGATGGTCCGCCGCGTCGTCGAGGAGGGCTGGTCGCTCACGCAGGCGGCCGAGGCCGCCGGAGTGAGCGAGCGGACCTGTCAGAAGTGGGTCCAGCGCTACCGCCGAGAGGGCGAGGCCGGCCTCGAGGATCGAAGCTCGGCGCCGGCGAGGGTCGCCAACCGCACCGACGAGCGTCGCGTCGAGGCGATCGCCGCGTTGCGGCGGCTGCGGATGAGCGGCGCCGAGATCGCCGAGTGCCTGGAGATGGCGCTCTCGACCGTCTCGGGGATCCTGACCCGGATCGGACTGGGCAAGCTCAGCCGCCTCGAGCCACCCGAGCCGCCCAACCGCTACGAGCGAAAGCGCCCGGGCGAGCTCGTCCACATCGACGTCAAGAAGCTGGGGCGGATCGGCCACCGGGGCGCGGGCCACCGGGTGACCGGCAACCGCCGCCAGCGCTCACGCGGCGCGGGCTGGGAGTTCGTCCACGTCTGCGTCGACGACGCCACCCGCCTCGCCTACGTCGAGGTCCTCGCCGACGAGCGGGCGAGCACGGCGGTCGGCTTCCTGCGCCGGGCGCTGGCCTTCTATCGCGCCCACGGGATCAGCGTCGAGCGGGTGATGACCGATAACGGCAGCTGCTATCGCTCGACCGTTCACGCGATCGCATGCCGGGCCCTGCGGCTGCGCCACATCCGCACCCGCCCCTACCGGCCGCGCACCAACGGCAAGGCCTGTGTCTTAGCGTCGGGATGCCGTCCGGTTGGGCGGCGAGGCTCCCCGCGCCCGGTGGTCTGACTCAGGCAAAGGCATGTTGGGGTGCTGGGGCCGGCCCGATCGGGCCGGCCCCAGCTGCACCCTTGACCTGCGTTCGATTTGTCGGCCATCGGGCTG
>DASQFG010000531.1:0-1890 GCA_035633315.1 Nakamurella sp.
GCCGACTTCGCCGACGCGGCAGGGCGTTTCCGCCGGCTGGATGCTCCGGTGCTCGCGGTCTGGGCAGAGGCACTGCAGGCGTGTTTCCTCGTCCGCGCCGGAACGTCTGGTGCGCAGGACTTGTCGGCCAGGGTGGCTGCCGCGGCCCGCGCGGTGAACCTGCCCGCCGCGGCGGACCTGGCATGTTCGGCGATACGGGCGGTCCCCGCTGACGATCAGCAGCGCGACGGCCGGAGTGGCCTGGCCGGACTGAGCGCGCTGCTCCCCCGCTCGAGAGACACCATGATCCCCGCGGAGACCACCCGATCCGACGTGGCGCGGGCCGAATCTGCTGGTGCCGCAGCCAGTCCCGCGGCAGGTGCCGATCCCGGCCCGAGCCCCGGCCCCAGCGGTGGGACCGACCCCGGGGACCCATCGTCGAAGGCCCACCCCGGGCCGGCATTGCCGAGCGCGCCGCTGCCGGTTCACCTCGGGTGCTTCGGCGGTTTCCGGGTCCAGATAGCCGGCGAACAGGTTGACCTCGGATCGCTGCGCCCCCGGGCCCGCGCACTGCTGCGACTGCTGGCGCTGACCCCCGACCACGACGTGCACCGGGAAAGGTTGGTCGACTCGCTGTGGCCGGGCGTCGACCTGTCGGTCGGCACCCGACGCTTGCAGGTGGCCGTGTCCAGCGTGCGACAACTGTTGGAACAGAAGGGATTGTCCGGCCCTGATGTGCTCACCCGGCACGGCGACGCCTACCGGTTGGCGCTGCCGGAGGGCAGCACCGTCGACATTCGCAGCTTCGAATCGGCGCTGCGGGAGGCGGCCTCGTGCGCAGCGCGCGGCGACACGGAGGGCGGTGCGCGGGCCCGCGCGTCCGCTCTCGCGCTCTACACCGGGGACCTACTCCCCGAGGACGGCCCGGCCGAATACCTCGTCGACGACCGCGACCGCTTCCGCCTTGCCGCGGCATCCGCCGCCGCCGGGCTGGCCAAGGACAACCTGGAACTCGGCCGGTCCCGCGAGGCGCTGGATGCGGCTCGGTTGTCCGTCCAATTGGACCGCTACCAGGACCTGGCCTGGGAGCTGCTGGTCGACCTGCACGAGGCGTCCGGTGATTTCAGCGCCGCGGCCCGAGCTCGTCGTGAGCACGCTCGGGTGCAGGCGGAACTGGACGTCGTCTGACTGACTGACGCTGTCTGACCGTCGCTGTCCCGCTGGAATTCGCTGTCGGTCACATTCCGTAGGCGAATGTCCGATACTGGCCCCGACGCGCACGACGGCGGGATCTTGACGTTTTCTCCACGCCCGGAAAGGACGTTCGACCCTACCGGGACCCGATCCGGCCATTGATCAGTGACGTCAAGGACCTGCACCGGGCCAACCCGCGCGCCGTGATCATGGTGTTCATCCCCGAATACGTCGTCACGCACCGGTGGCAGCAACTCCTGCACAACCAGAGCGCGCTGCGATTCAAGGCCAGACTGCTGTTCACCCCGGGCGTCGTCGTACTCAGCGTGCCGTACCACCTCGGGGTCGGCGAGGACGGATGGATGGGTCGGCACCACCGGGAGCCAGAACCGGAATCGATCTGACCGCCCCAACTCGGATCGCCGAAATCTGATCGCCCGAGTCTGATCACCTCTGTCATACGGTGATCCGTGAGCCCATGATCACCGTCCGATCGCGGGGCAGACCGAAGTACTCCGCGGCATCGGTGGTGATCCGCGAGGTTGCAACGAACAGCCGCTTGCGCCAGCGCATCATGCCGGGCTCATCGCCGACCCGCAGCTCGATGGTGGACAGGAAATAGGACGCCTCGCCGATCTCGAGCGGGCCCTCGAGCCCGGCCGCATCCGCCAGCCTCAGCACGCCGGGAACGTTGGGGTCCTGCATGTAGCCGAAACG
>DASQFG010000532.1:0-3042 GCA_035633315.1 Nakamurella sp.
GATCATCGGGTGCGGCCGGCCGAGGGTGAACTCGTCGTCGCCGAGATCGAGAATGGCGCGGCCGAGGCCGGCCAATTGGGGGCGGCCGTGTTGGGTCGCCGACACCGGCAGCGCGAGGTCCGGGCGGAGCGGGATGTTCGACCGGATGTCGCCCAGCACCGCGCCGGCGACCAGCATCGCTTCGTCGGCGAGGGTGCCGCCGGAGAACAGCCCGCGCAGCGCACCCTGCCGAGCCGCCGCCAGGGGTTCGCCGCCGGCTGCGCCACCGGTGGCGGGCTCCCAGCGCCGCCAGACCGGGACCGGCGCGCCCACCGCGGCCAGCACCCGCTCGACCCCCGCGGTGATGTCCGGGCTCCCCGGCCCCAGCAGCACGGTCGTCACCGGCGTGCCGCTCGCCGCGGTGGCGGCCAGCACGGTGGCGGCGGTCGCCGGGTGCGGCGGCTTGGAGATCAGCACGATGTGATCGGTGCCCGGGTCTTCGTCCAGCATCCGCAGGGCGGCGAGCGTGCTGCGGCCGGCCACCGCCTCGGACAGGTCGCGCCCGCCGACACCGAGCACGTGAGAGACCGTGACACCGGCGTCGTCGAGCAGGCAGGTCAGCTGCTGCGCGCCGGTTCCGGACGCGGCCACCACCCCGACCCGCGGACCGGAGTCGTTGTCCCGCAAGGCGTTCGCGAACCCGAGGCCAACCCCACCGATCATCGCGGTGCCGCAGTCGGGGCCCATCACCAGTACCCCAGCGGCCTCGGCGGTGGTCTTGAGCGAGACCTCCTGTTCGACCGGGACGTTGTCGGAGAAGATCATCACGTGCCGCCCGGCGGCAATCGCGTCGAGTGCCTCGCCGATCACCGACGACCCGGGCACCGACAGCTGCACGATGGCCGCTGCGGGCGCCATTGCCGCGGCCGAGCGCACCGTCCTCGGCCGCGCGATGCCCGTCCCGGCGGCTGCTGCTGCCGGTGCGGCGTTCAGTGCGCCCTCGACCGCGGACAGTCCGGCGGCGAGCGCGGCGTCGTCGTCACCGCGCAGCGTGATCAACAGCTCGTTCTGCCCGGCCCCGTCCGGCACCCGGAACCCCAGCCCCTCGGCGAGTTCGATGTTCAGCGGAGTGGCCATCGCGACCTGCGCGGCCGTGACGCCCGGTGTGTCGGACGCGGCCTGGGAAATCCGGAGCAGCGTGACCGAGTCCCGGTAGACGCCGCCGCGGACCGCCACGTGCTCGACGCCGGTCATCCGACCTCCGATCGCTCGCGAATGCCGGCCGTCGCCCCTACCCGAAGGCCGACGGCCAGCCCGGTCGCCAGGTCGGCCCCGCTGGTGTGCCCGACGGCCAACAGCCGGTCGAGTGCGCCGTCGAGTGCGGACCGGTCGAGCGCGGACTCGGCCACTCCCGGACGATCCCGGACACGGTGCATCGTCCGAAGGACGCCGAGGATCTCCAGGCACGCGTCGCCTTGCGCGGCCAGCCGGAGCAGGTCGGCGGACAGCAGGGTGGTCCGGTCGGTGACGTCGTCGAGGGCGACGGCAGCCAACGCGCGTGCCCTCCTGGTGGCGCCGGTGGCGTGCAGGCCGCACAGTGCTCCGGCGATCACGTCGTCGCCGCCGGGGGTCAGGCCGAGCCCGCGGCCGACCAGCCGGCGGGCGGCGTCCCGCAGCGGGCCGTGAGCGGCGGATGTGGTCGTCACCGGCGCGGCCCCGACGGACTCCAGTGCCGACTCCAGGGCGGCGACGAACACCGCCGGCACGCCTGCCGGCCGCGACTGGGCGACGAGGGTGATCGTGTCGATGCTCCGATGCTTCACGGCTACCCGCCGCACCCGGCACGGCCAGGATCGCACCACCCGCACTTCGAGGTCGCCCAGCAGGATTCGATCCCCGCCGACCGACGCCGCTTCGCCAGGGGGCTGCCGCGCCAGGACCGTGGCGTCGGCCGCAGTGAGGCGCACCCCGTTGGGCACGCCGGAGGCGGCGGGCGCGAGCAGGGACAGGACCCGCCGGCCGGCAGGCGTCGGGACGCCGATGATCACGGCCCGGCTGAATCCACCCAGTACGGTGCCCGCGCGTACCGGGCCGTGCACCCACGGCAGCACGGGTCCGGCTGCGGCAGCGATGACCTGCGCACGGACCACCGCCGACCTCCGTTCGCGAACGCGTCCTCCGGCGGACAGTTCATCACGCCGGCCCGACTGCCGGCGCCAGGGCACCCGAACGGATCAACACCACCAGGTTGTGGTCAACCGATGCCGTCAACCGATTCTGGAGCCACGTATCCCGTGCCCACCGGCCGGCGCCGACCGTCATCCGTACGGCTCTGCCGTGGTGGTCGGCAAACCCGCCGAAACCTGCCGGTGCTGCGCGGCGACCGCGCCCGATCGTCGCTGGTCCGTCGCGGGGTGTCGACAGGACGGGCGTCAGGTCGAGGCGCGCGGCCATTGGTTCGCCCGCTTGCCCGCGGACGCCTGCTCCGCGGTCTCGGTGACCCGGCGGGCCCGGGTGGGCGCGGTCTTGGCCTGCGCGATCCACTCCAGGATCCCCCGCCGGGCGGACCGCGGGAACGCCTCCCAGTGCGCCGCCGCACCGGGCAGAGCCGCGAATGCGGCCGCGAGGTCGTCGGGAACCACCAGATCCTCGACGTCGTCCAGCAACGTCCACGCGCCGTTGGCCATGGCGACGTCGACGGCCCTTCGACCTGCCGGGCCCATCCTGCCCTCCCCTTCCAGCCGCTCGACCCGCTGCTTGTTCGGTCGGGACCAGGCGCTGGTGGGTTTGCGGCGGGCGAACCACAGCATCGACCGCTCGTCGTCGATGGTGAGCCCGGTGCTGTCCACCCAGCCCACCGCGAGTGCTTCCACCACCGATTCCTCGTAGCTCATCCGGGGTTTCCCGGTCGCTGTCTTCCAGGAGACCAGCCACACCCCGTCGGTGCTCTCGTGGTGCTCGTCGAGCCAGGCACGCCACTCGCTGCTGGTCTCGCAGTGCACCCGCTCGCGGTCCCGATGCGCAACCACGTCCCGTCCTCCGATCGTCAGCGAACATCGCCGA
>DASQFG010000533.1:0-9143 GCA_035633315.1 Nakamurella sp.
GGCGTGGGTGTCGGGTCGGCACCGACCGTCGCAGCGCTCACCGCCGCGGACAGATCCGCCTCCTGGGTGTCGTACCACGGAAGGAACGCCTGGCAATTCACGCAGAACTGCACACCCGGCTCGTTGCGTTGTCCGCACTGCTCGCAGATGTTCTCTTTCATGCGCCCTCCCGAGTGCGTCAGCGAGCCGGCCCGGCCGGAACCTGTGTCGCGAAGTACGGGCCGAACTCGCGCTCGAGGACCAGCCTGCCGAGTTTGCGGTATTCCTGCTGAACGGCGGAAATGAGTTCCGCCATACCGATCTCGCGGTCGGCGCCGGCGGCGAGGTAGGCGGCGGTGGTGGCGGCCGACCGGATGTTGCCGCCGGACAGCGTGAACGACCGGGCGCAGAACTCCAGGTCGAGACCGGGCGCGCAGGGCACGGGCGGAGCCAGGCAGTGCCGCCAGATCGCCAACCGCGACTTCTCGTCCGGCGCCGGGAAGTCGATGATCATGTCCAGCCTGCGGGTGAACGCCTCGTCGATGTTCGCCCGCAGGTTCGTCGCGAGAATGGCCAGCCCGTCGAAGGTTTCCATCCGCTGCAGCAGGTAGGCGCTCTCGATGTTGGCGTACCGGTCGTGCGCGTCACGGACCTCGCTGCGCTTGCCGAAGATCGCGTCCGCCTCGTCGAACAGCAGCACCGCGTTCACCCCGCCGGCTTCGGCGAAGATCCGTTCGAGGTTCTTCTCCGTTTCCCCGACATACTTGTCGACCACGGTGGCCAGGTTCACCGTGTACAGATCCAGGCCGAGCTCGCCGGCGATGACCTCGGCCGACATGGTCTTGCCGGTGCCGGAATCGCCGGCGAACAGCGCCGTAACCCCCCTGCCCCGGCCGCCGCCGGGACGCATGCCCCACTCGATCAGTACCCGGTCCCGATTGCGGGCCCTGGCCGCAAGGTCGTGCAGCTGGCCGCGAGAGGTGCCGGGCAGCACGATGTCCTTCCATCCCACCGCGGGTTCGATCCGCCGGGCGAGCCGCTCCAGACCGGCCGCGTTCTGCGCGCGGGCGCCGCGGCGGAGCCCGTCCGCGGTCAGTCCGTCCTCGCCCAGCAACATCGAGGCGTTGGCCGACCGCACGGCCCTGGCGACCTGCACCGGGCCGAGCACGAAATGCACCGGTATGACGTCAGGGTCGACAGAACCGTTGTGTCCGGCCAACTCCCGGAGCCACAGCGCGGTGCGCTCGGTGGTGGTCAGGATGGGAGCGTCGATCACCAGCGGGACGCTGTCGGTCCAGCTCGGGTCCCAGGTGACGCCGCCGACGATCGCCACCAGCGGTAGATCGGCCAGCCGTCGCAGTGCTTCGGGAGCGGCCTCGGCGAGCGCCTCGACCGGGGCTGCCACCACGCCCGCACCACGCAGCAGCGCCTCGCGACCGATCACCGTGACCGCCTCGCCCGCGTCCCGGCCGGCCGCCACCCGGGCGAGGTCGACGCCGAGGACCGGCCGGCCGATCGCGCTGATCGCCGCGGACGCCACGGACGGGCCCAATCCGGTCGTGTGGTCCCGGATGTACGCCAGTCGCTGCCCGGCGTTGAAGGCACGGGCCAGCGCCTCGGAACGCTCGCCGATGATGTGCGGAACGTCGGTGAGCACACCCACCAGGGTCGGGTCGGGGGCGTCGTTGCCGAGCAGGTGAGCGGTGACCCGATCGGGCACCCGCAACGCCCGGGTCAGGAACGGGCGGTCGGCATCCTCGACCTGGACCAGCGCACGGTCGATCAGCGGTGCGCCCGGCAGCAGCCTGGCCCGGGAGGACTGCGACGCGGCCGAGACGTCCGCCAGCGCGAGCGCCAGCCCGATCGTCGCGCGGCGGCGGGTGACGTCGTCGTTGAGGTATCCGTAGAGCCGTTCGAACCGGCTGTCCAGGTCCGGCAGCAGGCAGATCACCATGATCTCGACGTCCAGGTCGGACAGCGCCGCCTCCCTGGCAAGCCGCCGCAGCCGGATGACGGCACCGTTCCGTTCGGCGAGCGCCGCCGCGTCCTCGATCGCGGCGCGCGCGGCGCGGTCCGGCTGGGGTGGTTCCCTGGACGGCGCGAGGAGTTGGTCCACGACCTCGTCGGTCAGGTACAGCCCGCGGAACGGATCGTCCGGAGCCGGGTCGTCGGTGCGCCGATGCGTCACCAACGCACGGATCCGGTCCTCGACGAGGCCGACCCGGCGCAGCAGGTATCCCAGACTCTCCTCACTCACTGCTGGTCGATCCCTCCCTGCCTGCGGCGACGCGGCCGGCCCGCGGTGCCCGGCTGATCCCCGGGCGGTTCGTCAGATCCCCTGCGGGACCATGTTTTCTCCCCCACCGCCTTCTCCTCCATCAGCGGTGCGGCCTGGTCGCGGACGGGTGACCCGCCGGAGTCGCCGGCGGCCAACTGCTGCCAGGTCAAGCCCTGCGCGTCGCCGGTGGCATCGGCGTTTCCGCTTCCCAAATCGCCGACCACCCGGCTCGGCCCGTCGTCCCGCGCGACCGCGGCGCGGCTACGAGTTTCCCGCGGTGGCCACTCCCCCAGACCACCCAACGACAGCACTCTGGGCGCGACCACCGGCGGGGCGGCCAGGTACTGCTGGCCGGTGTCCGTCGGCGCGCTGATCACCACGTCCAGCGACGGTTTGAGCTCACCGCCCAGCGCGGACCACACATCCGCGAACGAGCGGTCCTCCGGTGGCGGCAGCGACACCGTGATCGGCACCGGCAGCCCGAGATCGGCCAATGGCCCGGTCAGCAGGTCCTCGGGCATCGCGTCATGACGCAGGAAGCAGGACAACAACGCCGACAGCAGCCGGTGCTCGTCCTCCGGACGCTGGGTCCAGGCCGTCACCAGGTAGGACAGCTTGAAGTGCCGCGGCGGGAGGCGCCTGGCCCGTATCCGCTCGCCGTCATACTCGTTGACCAGGCCGCGTTCGCGCCGCCGCAGGTCTTCCCGGATGTCGTACAGATAGACGTCGATGGTCGGCACATTGCGCCGGCCGGCCCAGTCCTTGGTTGGCGCATCGAAGACCACCTCGACCTCGGTGCCGCTGGCAGCCTCGCGCTCGATCAACGAGCGCAGCGCGAAGTCGACCTCAGGGATCACACCGTTCACTCTGCCTCTGCCGGGTCGCCGGGACGACGGGACGATGGTCAGACTGCAGGGCATCGGTCACTGCCCGAAGGGGCAGGGTGACCGGTGCCGGCGGCCAGCCGAGTCGATCGGGCAATCGATCGGAGCAGTCGGTCGGAACGGCCACTCAGACCGGCCGCTAGGAACGGCAGGTCAGATCAGTCCCTCGCGCACCGCGTACGCCACGGCGTGCGAACGGTTGCGCAGCTGCAGCCGGGTGGTGACGTCATGCAGGATGTTCTTCACCGTGCGCTGGCTGTAGGACAGCCGCCCCGCGATCTCTGCGGTGTCGTGGCCCGAGGCAACGAGTTTGAGCACCTCGGTCTCCCGCTGGGACAGACCCGAGAACGCCAGCCCGCGGGGCGAGAGCACCTGCCGCTGCAACCGGCCGACCTGCCCCAATAGCCGGCCCAGCAGGTCGGGCGGTACCTCGCCCTCGCCGGCGGCCACCCGGACCAGGGCGCGGACCAGGGTGTCCGGTGTCGCATCGCCGCGGCGCAGCAACCCGCCGACGCCGACCTCGGCCGCCGCGACGAGAGTGGTGTCGTCGATCACCCTGGCGACCAGCACGGTCCGCGGGATCGAGCCACGCTGCAGCGCACGCAGCACCCGAAGGACCTCGTCCGTGAGCGCGTCCGCGACGACCACGGCCACCACGGCTTCGCCGAGGTGCTCGGCGTCGACCACCCGGATTTCTGGTCGCTGGCGTAGCTGGCTGATGACCCCGGCCTGCGAGATCGGATCGCTGGCATAGACGTAGGTGGCGACGGGTGTGTGCACGAAAACCTCCGACGGTAGAGAAATCCCTGGTGCCTCAACGGGCATCGTGAACGGGCACCCTCAACGCCGGCTCAACACGCCGTTCGGCCGCTCAACGCGACTGGCGGGGCCGCTCAACAAACAATCAACGCCTGGCCGGGTGACGACGAGAACCCGGGCGGCACCGGGTGAATCCGGCGGTGGTCGGATGGCGCCCCCGTTGCCACCCGACCATCGCCGGGCACGCCCGGGTCCGCCCGGGCTGGTTCAGAAATGGTCAGACCTGGTCCTGGACCGGTACTGGCGGCCTCGCGCGCATGAAATAGGCAACTCGCGCCACTTCCGTCCCGTAACTCGCACCTTCAGCCGCGCAGGCGAAGTTGATCCGCGCCAATTCGGCAGTACGTCACGGGAAGAACTTAGACGTAGGTCACTTGCAACGTGATCTGCGGCCTCGGGAGCGCGCCGGTGCCGAAGATTCTTCGGTTCTGCCGCCCATAGATCGGAAACAGCGCCGTTGTTAGGTTGCCCCGATCGACCGCAGGCTGACCGAGTCAGCCAGCGGGTTCGCTGCCATCCGGAGGGTGCGGGGTCGGTGCAGGAGGCGGCTCGAGAACCCCGGTCTGCTCGTCGGGAGGTCCGTTGCGGCGAGACTGAAAGCCGCCCACCAGGTCACGCAGCCGGTCCAGCCTGGCTTGGTAGTCCGATCCGAAGCGGCGTGACGATCTGGCCCGGCGACGGGAGTCCGGGCCGTAGAAGTGCCGCGCCCAGAACGAACCCGGTTTGCCGAGCCGGAACGCGCCGACCAGGCCGATCGGCTGGTACACGACGGCCAGCGCGGCGGTGGGGATCTTGCCCTTCAGCAGGCAGATGACCGCGGGCACTATGGTGGCCAACAGGTACAACCAGATCAGCCAGGCCAGGTCGCCGGCGGCCGCGCTCTCCTCCGACAGATCGAGCAGGTCGAGCAGCGCTCGGGTGGAGGCGGTCAGCACCAGCACGATGGCCACGGCGTCGATCGATTTGCGACCCAGTTGGCTCCAGTAGACGTCATCCAGGTGCAGCCAGAGTGCGAATTCGTCGAAGGCCAGGCCGACGCCGATCCCGAAACACACAGCGAAGACATTCAGCTGGACGTCCAGCGGGTTGATCGCCACCATCAGCAGGCCGAAGACGAACATCATGACGATGCCGAAGACCTGATGATGAATGTGCACGCCGCCGACCGTGATGTCCTTGATCGGGCCGGACTGCTTGCCGCCCAACGCGGCTCGATAACGGATGAAGCGGGTGATGCTCCTGGTGACCAGAAATGCGCCCAGAATCCCCAGGAATATCCACATGGGCGCACCGAATTCGATGAATTCGCCCTTCAGCACGCTGACGACGACGTCCCGGACATAGCCGAGGGTGGATTCATCCGTATCGACGTCACCGCCGTCGGCCACCAGGAACATCGCCTGCACCCCCGAGCGCAATTCTTCCAGGGATCAGACCGCCGCGCCGACCGCCTCCCGCTCGCCGTCGTCGAGCGCGGGCACCTTGCGGATCCGCTGGCTGATCACGGCGGTGATGCCGTCGCCGCGCATCGACACGCCGTACAGCGCGTCGGCGGACTCCATGGTCAATTTCTGGTGCGTGATGACGATCAGCTGCGAGGACGCCCGCAGCTCGGTGAGCAGCGCGACCAGCCGGGCCAGGTTGACCTCGTCGAGCGCGGCCTCGACCTCGTCCATGACGTAGAACGGGCTGGGCCGGGCTCGGAAGATGGCCACCAGCATGGCCACCGCGGTCAGCGACCGTTCGCCACCGGACAGCAGCGAGAGCCGCTTCACCTTCTTGCCGGGTGGGCGCGCGTTCACCTCGATGCCGGTTGCCAGCATGTCGCTGGGGTCCGTCAGCACCAGCTCGCCCTCGCCGCCGGGGAACAACGTCGAGAACACCGTCACGAACTCGCGGGCCACGTCCTGGTACGCGGCGGTGAACAGTTCCAGGATCTTCGCATCGACGTCCTTGATCACCGCCAGCAGATCCCGGCGGGTCGCCTTGAGATCCTCCAGCTGTGTGGACAGGAAGGCGTGGCGTTCCTCCAGCGCGGCAAACTCCTCCAGCGCCAACGGGTTCACCTTGCCCAGCGTGTTCAGGTCACGCTCGGCGCGCTTCGCCCGGCGCAGCTGGGTCGCCCGGTCGTACGGCATCGGCGGCGGTGCGGTGACCGGCTCCCCCCGCTCCCTGGCCGCGGTGTACTCGGCCATCTCCTCCAGGGTCGGCGGCACCGCGACGGCCGGGCCGAACCCGGCGATCAGGTCGTCGGCGGACACCGCGAACTCGGCGAGCGACTGCTCGGCCAGCTGTTCGGCGCGCAGGGTCTGCTGAGCCCGGGCGACCTCACCGGCGTGTACCGCGTCGGTCAGCGCGTCCCATTCGCCCTGCAGGTGCACCGCGCGGGCGTGGGCGGCCGCCAGCACCGAGTCTGCCTCGCTCCGCCGGGCGATCGCCCGGTCCCGCCGCCCGGCGGCGAGCGCCAAGGACGTCTGGAGCCGCTCGGCCACCCGGCCCGCGACCTCGACCACCGTGGCGGCGATCGCCGCTCCCGCGGCACGGCGGCGAGTGGTAGCGGCCAGCCGTGCCCGATGGTGGCGCTCCTGTTGCGCGGCCCGCCGCAGCCCCTCGGCCGATCCGGCCGCCGAACGCACCCGTTCCTCGGCACTGCGCAGGGTGAGTCTGGCCTCCACCTCGCGCTGCCTGGAGGCGGCGGTCCGTTCGGCGAGCGCATCTCGCCGCCCGGCGTCGACGGCGACCGGCATCTCCTCCGACTCCACAGCGTGCAGTCGGGCTTCCAGATCGTCCAGGGACGCGCGATGGTTCTCCCTGGCGGCCTCGGCGGCGGCGCGCTGGCGCTCCAGCCGGTCGGCCTCGGCGCGGGCGGACCTGGCCGTCGCGGCGTGCCGGCCCAGTTCTTCGGCCACCGCCGACATCCGGGCGTCGAACTCGTGCAGGGCCGCCAGCGCGCCGGCCGCCTCCAGCTCCCGGCGTTCCGCCTCCGATCGCGCCCCGGAGAGCGCGGCGTCCAGCTCGGCGATCTGTTCGCGGACCCGTTCCAGCCGTTCGCCGGCGGTGTCCACGGCCGCCTGGATCTCCAGCATGGACTGGTTTCCTGCGGTGCCGCCCAGCGCCCAATCCGGACCGATCAGGTCGCCGTCGCGGGTGACTGCGCGGACGTCCGGGTAGCCGTCGACCACCGCGATGGCGGTGTCCAGGTCGTCCACCACGGCGACCCGGTCGAGCGCCCTGGCCAGCGCCGGCATCAGCCGGTCGGGCGCGGTGACAAGGTCGGCGGCCCAGCGCACGGTGCCGTGCACCGACGGCCACTCCCGACGATCGGGCATCGACCTGGCACCCTGGATGAGCATTCCGGCGCGGCCCGCGTCGGCACTGCGCAGTAGCCGCAACGCCGCGGCCGCGTCCGAGACACTGTGCACCGCAACGGCATCGGCGATCCCACCGAGCGCGGCGCCGATGGCCGCCTCGAACCCGGGCGTCACCGCGAGGTCGGTCGCGACGCTGCCGACGAAGCCCGGCAACTTCTCGCCGGCCTCGAGCAGCGCGCCGGCCCCGTCCTTGCGCCCGAGTCCGACCGTCAATGCGTCGACCCTGGCCCGCAGGCCGGTCTCTTCGGTCCGCAGTTCTCGGACGGATTCGGTGAGGTGCACGACCCGCTGGTGCGCGGCGGCGACAGCCGCCGCGGCAGCCTCATGCGCCTCGTCCAGGTCGACCTCGGAAGTGTCGAGCTCGCCCACCGAACCCTGCAGGGCGTCGAATTCCGTCTGGGCTCGCGCGCTGCGCTCGGTGGCGTCGTCCACCGCCGCGGCCAGCCGGGTGACTTCGCCGTCGGCCGAGGACAGCCGGGACCTCGCCGCCTGCACCTGGCCGGAGAGCCTGGCCAGCCCCTCGCGCCGGTCGGCGATCGCCCGCGAGGCGCGCACCACCTCGTCCTCGGCGGCGCGCAGTTCGCGCTCCAGTTCGCCGCGGTGGGCGGCCGCGGTGTCCACCTCGTCCTGGGCGGTCTCCAGCGCCTCGGCCAGGGCCGCGTGCTCGGCCTCGGCCCGGTCGGCGGCCGCGTCGAGTTCGTCCGGATCGCGCCCGGTACCCCCGCCGGACAGCGGGGCGGCAAGGTTCCTGGCTCGTTCCTCGGCCAGCGAGATGGTTCCGCGGAAACGCTCGGCGAGCGCGGACAGGGCGAACCAGGCCTCCTGAGCGGCCTGCAATTGCGGGGTGACCTCGCGTAGTGTGGCGCTCGCCGATTCCTGGGCCGCGGTCGCCTCGGCGAGATCTCGCTGCACCCGGTTGCGATGCTCCACCGCGGTCTGCTCGTCCTGCGAGTCGCGCGCGATCTGGTCCCGCAGCTGCGCGAGATCGTCTGCCAGCAAACGCATCCGGGCGTCCCGCAGGTCGGCCTGCACCCCCGCTGCCCGGCGTGCCACCGCCGCCTGACGACCCAACGGACCGAGCTGGCGCCTGATCTCACCGGTAAGATCGGTCAGCCGATTGAGGTTGGCCTGCGAGGACTCGAGCCGCCGCTGCGCCCGCTCCTTGCGTTTGCGGTGCTTGAGCACCCCGGCGGCCTCTTCGATGAACGCGCGGCGGTCCTCGGGGCGGGCCGACAGCACAGCGTCGAGCTGTCCCTGGCCGACGATCACATGCATTTCCCGGCCGATGCCGGAGTCGGACAGCAGTTCCTGGATGTCCAGCAACCGGCATGACGAGCCGTTGATCTCGTACTCGCCGGCGCCGTCCCGGAACATCCGGCGGGTGATGGACACCTCGGAGTAGTCGATGGGCAGGGCGCCGTCGGAGTTGTCGATGGTGAGGGTGACCTCGGCGCGGCCCAGCGGCGGCCGGTCCGCGGTGCCGGCGAAGATGACGTCTTCCATCTTCCCGCCGCGCAGCGCCTTGGCGCCCTGCTCGCCGAGCACCCAGGCGATCGCGTCGACCACGTTGGACTTGCCGGATCCGTTGGGACCGACGACGACGGTGATGCCGGGCTCGAACCGCAGCGTGGTGGAGGACGCGAAGGACTTGAAACCCTTCATGGTGAGGGACTTCAGGTGCACGGTGGACCGGTCCCTCCCTTCCCACTCGGGCGCCCGTCGCCGCTTCCGGCCGGGCATAAGCGGCGTGCAGGTGACGCTACCTGGCAGCCCCGGCCGGACCCGGGACCTTCTGCCGCTGAGTCGCGATGC
>DASQFG010000534.1:0-9987 GCA_035633315.1 Nakamurella sp.
GTCGAGCAAATGGGCCGCGGTCTCGACGATTTGGTGAAGGGTGGGTTCGAGATCGAGTCCGGTCGACACGGCGGTGATCGCCTTCAACAGGTCATCCCACCGCGTGGAATCATTCCCGACCACCGGTGGCAGCCGGGATCCGCCCTTGTGGTCCACCCCGCTCACATCAGACATTGTGTCACACAGTAACCGCTTGGTGTCGGAGAGTTGCCGCTCACCGGCCTGGACGTCCGGCGATGCACGTCCGGCAATCACGCTCTGGGCCTTTCCTCACGGCACCCAGTGATCGGTTTTGTCCCGGATCTCCGTGGCCAGCACCGCGACCTGGGTGCGGCGTGACATTCCGAGTTTGGCCAGCAGCCGGGAAACGTAGTTCTTCACCGTCTTCTCCGCAACGAACATGCGGGCCGCGATCTGACGATTGGTCAGACCCTCTCCGATCAGATCGAGCACCGTGCGTTCCTGGTCTGTCAGCCCGGCCAACGGACCCGGTGCCGGCGTGCTCTCCTGGAGCCGGCTCATCAGCACCGATGCCGCCCGTTTGTCGAGCAGGGATCGTCCCGAGCCGATGGTGCGGACCGCCGCCACCAGGTCGATTCCGGTGATGTCCTTGATGACGTAGCCACCTGCGCCGGCCATGAAGGCATCCATCATGGCCTGCTGATCGGTATAGGAGGTGAGCATCAGGCAATTCAGTTCGGGCAGCCGGGACCGGAGTTCCCTGCACAATTCGACGCCGTTGCCGTCCGGCAATCGCATATCGAGGACGGCGACGTTGGGGCGCAACGCCGGCATCCGCGCGAGAGCCTCCGACACCGTGGAAGCCTGACCGATGACGTTCAGGTCCTCTTCCTCATTGAGCAGATCGGCCACGCCACGGCGGACCACTTCGTGGTCATCGACCAAGAAAACGGTAAGCACGTGCACCCCTCCGCCATGCATCACCCCCGGGCCGTAGCCCCTGTGCCCAAGGTCCTTCTTGCCAGACTACGTTCCGAAGAATCGCTCTGTGCGGTGACGTTCAAGGATCACGCCATGGAGTGGAGAGTGACGCCGTGTAGCAGCGGGTTGGCACATGGTGGTCTTCCCATCGGCTCGGTGATGGAGATTCCCCCGATCGGTCGTCACGGATCGCGAACCAGTTCTCGACAGATGGGCGAGGACGCTCCTCGGGAGATGAGGTGACCCGACGGCCGTGCTCGGCCCGGCTGTCGGAGGCCTTCGTTCTGCCCGGCTCTCCGACTCGGTCAAGCCGCGTCGAAGGCGACCGCCGGCGGCGCCGCCTTCGGCGACGGCGATGCAGGCACGACACAGTGGCGCATCGGGACATTCTGGTGAATTAGCCGCATTTAGGACACCAACTCCCTTTCGGCGTTGACAAGCAACGGCACACGTGAGGCGCATCAATTCCGAATTGACAAGGTGCTGTACGTCCTTCCCGGACGAAACTCGATTTGCAGCTCACCAGCGTAACGGAGGCCGGCCGCCGGAGGTCGATATCGCCGAAGGCACGGCCGGGGTCCCCAGGGTGATGTCCACGCTGCCTTGGTCCGCCGCCAACCTGACTGATTCGCGATTCAAGTACGGCATCGATATGACCCAATGGCACACCTACGGAGTGGTCCTGACGGACAACAAGGTCCAGTTCACTGTTGATGGTGGCGTTTGGACGACGATCAACAACGCTGGTTCCCCCACGGTCCCCATGTGGGTGGGGCTCCAGATGGGGGCGAAAGCCGCGACCGCAACGCAACCGGCGAGGTGGTCAACGAAACCACCGACCAGGACTCGAACATCTGCATTGATTGGGTGGCGCACTGGAAAGCCGTCCGATCGACCATCCGAGGTTCCGATGTATTAAGGCCGGGCATGGCCGATCGGGCCACGCCAGGTACGTTCGGTGGTCATGGACCCGCGGCTGGCCCGACGTACGGAGGAGCCGGGCCCAGTCGTGCACGCCCCCGCAGTCGCCGGTGACATCGACCCGATCGCGGCGGCGGCCGACAGCGCGTTCCGGGACGACCTGGAGCGGATCCGCTTCTCCCCCTACTTTTCGCGGCTGGCCGCCGTCACCCAGGTCATCTCACAGGGCGCAGCCGGCGGAGTGGTGCACAACCGGCTCACCCACACCATCAAGGTGACGGCGGTGGCCAGGGCGATCGCCACCGTGCTGCGATCCGGGCCGCACAGGGTCCTGCTGGAGGAATTGGGCGGGTGCGACCGGGTGGTGGCGCAGGCCGCGGCCAGCGCGCATGACCTCGGCCACCCCCCCTTCGGTCACCTGGGCGAGCGGATCCTGGACCGCATCGCGCGGATGACGTTCGGGCTGGCCGACGGATTCGAGGGGAACGCGCAGACCTTCAGGATCCTCACCCAGCTCGGTGTGCACGGGCGCGGCGGCGAGGGGCTGAACCTGACCGCCGCGGTGCGGGCCGCGGTGCTGAAGTACCCGTGGGCGCGGGTGCGCTATCCGGACCCGCATCCGAGCGCGAGCGAACATCCGCCAAGGGGCGGCGGAGGGGAGCCCGACGGGACCGGTTCGGTGAAGTTCTCGGCCTACTTCCTGGATGCGGCCGAAATGCGCGAGACACTGGCCGCCTATCCGCGGATCCTGCCCTGGCGGCAGACCGTGGAATGTTCGGTGATGGACATCGCCGACGACATCGCCTATTCGCTGCACGACCTGGACGACTTCCACCGGGCCGGTGTGCTGCAGCACGCGTCGGTGGCCGCGGAGTTCCGCGCCTGGCTCCGCCGCCGCGCGGAGTTCGATCGGTCGATGCGCTGGGTGCTCGCCCCGGGTGACCGTCAACCGGGGGTCGCGCTGGAGGCGCTGCGGCGCCGGCTGCGCGATCGAGATGGGTGGGTCTTCGACGACGACGCCTTCGGCGTGGCCGTCGGCCGGGTGGCCACCGATGTCGTGGACGGGTTGCTGGCGGTGCCCTTCGATTCGTCCATCGCTGCCGAGCGCGCGATCGGCACGTTCACCGAGAGCTGGATCTCCCACCTGCAAGCATCGGTCGAGGTGGACCCGGACCCGCCGGTGCGCTCCGGGCACGTGATCCTCGGCCGGCAGGCGTGGCACGAGGTGGCGGTCCTGAAGTTCGTGCATCAGCGGTTCGTCCTGGACCGGCCCGATCTGGCGATGTTCCAGCGTGGGCAGGCGGCGGCGCTGACCACCCTGGTCAGCAACCTGGAGTCGTGGCTGACCGACCCGACCGACGCCGCCAGGGCGCCGCGCCGGTTGGTGGACCTGGTGGAGTTGGCCACCAGCGGGTACCGGCGGGTGTTGCGCGAAGAACCGGAGCTGCTGTTGGACGCCGCCGGAGAGCCGCCCGGCACCAGCGGTGACCTTGCCAGGTGGGGCCGTGGGCGGGGGATCATCGACTACGTGGCCTCACTCACCGACGATCGGGCCGGAGCATCGGCGCGGACCTTGGCCGGACTGACCGGCCAGCTCTGGGACGCGGGGTCGGGACTGTGATGATCCCGCTGGTGATGATCCCGCTGGTGATGATCCCGCTTGTGATGATCGCGGTGGTCGAGCTGTTGTCCGCGTGCGCGATCGTCGCGCTGGTGCCTGCCCCGTGATCGTGTTGCGGACACTGCCGTGACCACCCGCCGCACCGCCGCACCGGGCGGCGGCACCGTCGTCGAGGTCACCGCGGATCGGCTGATCGGCTGGGTCAACCGGTTCGGCGGCCGGAACGACGGACTGGCGTCGCTGGTCGGCGACGCGAGCCAGGTGCGGATCACCGGTGGCAACGGCACCGTCGCCGCGATCGCCGTGCCCTTCGGACCGATGGCGCAACGCGACCGGGAACCGTTGGAAGCACTGCTGACTCACCTCGGCACGCTCGGCGCGCTTGGCATCGTGCTGGTCCGCGGCGGGGCGCATTCCGTTGGTGTGGCCAGGGACGGCATCGTGCTCAGCTCATCGACCGACCGGGCCCACCTGCAGGGCCGCACGGCCGCCGGCGGCTGGTCACAGCAGCGGTTCGCCCGCCGCCGCGGCAACCAGCGCGCCGCGTCGCTGGACAGCGCGGCGGACACCGTGTCCCGGGTGCTGGTGCCGGTGGCCGCGTCCCTGGACGGGCTGGTGCTCGGTGGTGACCGCGCCGGACTGACTACGGTGATGGCCGACGCCCGGCTGGCCGCCCTGAATGCATTGCCGAGCCGGACGTTTCCCGACATCGCCGAACCCCGGCGGGCGGTGCTGGACGAGGTGGCGGCACGCAGCCTGGCAGTGTCGATCACCGTGACCGCCCCGCGCCCGGACTGACAACAGTGCCCGGACTGACAACAGTGCCCGGACTGACAACAGCAATGACAGGAGGCCGCTGATGACCGCTGACCGCGCCGCCGGACCGGTGTCCATCGACGCCCGGATCGCGCAGGAACTGTCCGTCGCGCCCTGGCAGGTGAGCGCCGCGGTCGGGCTGCTGGACGGCGGGGCCACCGTGCCCTTCGTCGCCCGGTACCGCAAGGAGGCAACCGGATCACTGGACGACGCGCAGTTGCGCACCCTGACCGAGCGGTTGGACTACCTGCGTGAACTCGAGGACCGGCGCGCGGCCGTCGTGGAGTCGATCA
This sequence comes from Nakamurella sp., assembly GCA_035633315.1. GTDB lineage: Bacteria > Actinomycetota > Actinomycetes > Mycobacteriales > Nakamurellaceae > Nakamurella. Next base: position 4,594 of record DASQFG010000534.1, read on the forward strand.
CCGCACAGGGCAAGCTGACCCCGGCACTGGCCGCGCAGATCGCCGCTGCCGACACCAAATCGCGGCTGGAGGACATCTACCTGCCGTTCAAGCCCAAACGCCGCACCAAGGCGCAGATCGCCCGGGAGGCCGGACTGGAACCGTTGGCGGACCTGCTGGTCGTCGACCCTTCCCGGGATCCGCGGCGGGCGGCAGCCGGCTACGTGTCGGCCGACCGGGGCGTCCCGGACGCCGCCTCGGCGCTGCTCGGCGCGCGGTCGATCCTGGTCGAAAGATTCGGCGAGGACGCCGATCTCGTCGGCGAGTTGCGCGAACTGCTCTGGACGCGCGGCCGGCTCAGTTCGATCGTGCGGGACCGGGACGTCAAGGATGCCAACAAGTTCGCCGACTACTTCGACTTCTCCCAGCCGCTGAAGACCCTCCCCTCGCACAGGGTGCTGGCCATGTTCCGCGGCGAGGCGCAAGGCGTGCTCACCCTGGCCGTCGATCCGGACCCGGCCGCCGCACCTGGGACTGGCACCGACAGCCGTTCCGACACCGGACACCCGCTGTCCGACTACGAACGGCGCATCGCCGCACGCTTCCGGATCGCCGACCGCGGCCGTCCGGCCGACCCCTGGCTGCTGGACACCGTCCGCTGGGCGTGGCGGACCAGGCTGCTCGTGTCGCTCGGCATCGACCTGCGCGGCCGGCTCCGGCTGGCCGCCGAGCAGGCCGCCGCCGCGGTCTTCGCCGCGAACCTGCGCGATCTGCTGCTGGCCGCGCCCGCCGGCAGCCGGACCACGCTCGGTCTCGACCCCGGATTCCGGACCGGCGTCAAGGTGGCCGTCGTCGATACCACCGGCAAGGTGGTCGCCACCGACACGATCTACCCGCACCAGCCGGCGAACCGCTGGGAAGCCTCCCTGGAGACCTTGACCAGGCTGGTGCGTGCCCACCGGGTCGATCTGGTCGCCATCGGCAACGGCACCGCGTCCCGGGAAACCGACCGGCTCGCCATCGATCTCGTCTCCCGGTGCCCGGGTCTGATCAAGATCGTGGTGTCCGAGGCGGGTGCGTCGGTGTACTCGGCGTCGGCATACGCGTCGCGGGAGCTGCCCGACCTGGATGTCTCGCTGCGGGGTGCGGTCTCCATCGCCCGCCGGCTGCAGGACCCGCTGGCCGAGCTGGTCAAGATCGACCCGAAGTCCATCGGGGTCGGCCAGTACCAGCACGACCTGTCGGAGTCGGTGCTGGCCCGCTCGCTGGACGCGGTTGTCGAGGACTGTGTGAACGCCGTCGGGGTGGAGGTCAACACCGCGTCCGTGCCGTTGCTGGCCCGGGTCTCCGGGATCAGCACCGGGCTCGCCGAGAACATCGTCGGGCACCGGGATGCCAACGGCCCGTTCCGTTCTCGCCGGGCGCTGCAATCGGTACCGCGGCTCGGCCCGAAGGCGTTCGAACAGTGCGCCGGGTTCCTCCGGATCGCCGGCGCGGACGACCCGCTGGACCGCTCCAGCGTGCACCCCGAGGCCTACCCGGTGGTCCGGAAGATCGCCGCGGCCACCGGTGGCGACGTGCGGGCGCTGATCGGCAACGCCGCCATACTGCGCGGCCTGTCGCCGTCCGCGTTCGTCGACGACACGTTCGGGCTGCCGACGGTCACCGACATCCTGGCCGAGCTGGAAAAACCAGGACGCGACCCGCGGCCGGCGTTCACCACCGCAGCGTTCGCCGAGGGGGTGGAGAAGATCGGTGACCTGCGGGTCGGAATGGTGCTGGAGGGGGTCGTCACCAATGTCGCCGCGTTCGGCGCGTTTGTCGACATCGGTGTTCACCAGGACGGTCTGGTCCACGTCTCGGCGATGGCGCACCGCTACGTGGGGGACCCGCGGGAGATCGTCAAGTCCGGACAGGTCGTCCGGGTGAAGGTGATGGAGGTCGACGAGCCCCGCAAACGGATCTCGCTGACGCTGCGGCTGGACGACGAACCGGGCAAACGCGAGAAGCCCGCCGGCCGTCCGCCGACCGCCGAGCGGGACGTCCGGCCAAGGCCGGCCGGTGCGGGCCTGGGTGGCCGGAAGTCGTCGGCTGCGCCCGCCGGCGGCGCGATGGCCGAGGCATTGCGGCGCGCCGGTCTGGACAAGTGACCGCCTCCGCACCGACCTCCTGATACCGATAGCTCACGGCGCTGCTGCCTTCCAGCGACGTTGGTCCGCATGGAATTTCGCCACCTCGGCCGATCGGGCCTGAATATCTCGAGATCACCTACGGCAGCTGGCTGCGAACATCGCGACGACGTGTTGCGCGCCGACGCCGATCGCTTTCGGCCGGGACAGTCGTTCGTCGGACCACCGCCCCCAACGGCAGTTTCCCGCTTCCGGTCCCGACCAGTTTCCATTCGAAGGCCATCGGGCACCCTCTCCGCGCCGCGCTGCGGCGCACCGCTCGGCGACAGCCGGTCGGCCGTCGGTCAGCCCGGACGTTGTGCCCTCACCGTGACAGCGATGTGGCGAAATCCTCGCGCCGGCACTCGCTGGTGCCCGCCAGCGCTCGCCAGTGCCGTGTCAGCCCATTGTTTTTGCGCCGTCCAGGGTCTCGCGAATGATGTCGGCGTGTCCGGCATGCTGGGCCGTCTCGGCGATGATGTGCAACAGCACCCGGCGTAGCGACCAGCGCGCGCCCGGCTCGAACCACGGAGCCGCCGGCAGCGGGTGCGAGACGTCGAGGTCAGGAGCGGAGGCCACCAGTTCGTCGGTGCGCCGGGCCACCTCGTCGTACTGTTCGAGCAGGCTCGCCAGCGTCGCACCCGGCGGAATCGAGAACCGCGCGTTCCAGTCCGAGCCGTCCCCGCTGATGGACTCCGGCTCGTCGAGCGCGAAGCGGATCCAGGCCGCCTCGGTCTCGGCGACGTGCCTGATCAACCCACCCAGGCACAGCGCGCTGACGGTCGGCCGTGCGGCTGCCTGCTCGTCGGTCAGGTCCCGTACCGTGTAACGCAGGAAATACCTGTGCCTGCGCAGACTCTCGAGCAGATCAGCCCGCTCGCCGGTCACAGTCAGCTGCTCGGCGCCGCGCTGTTCGGTGGCGATCTTCTCGCTGTTCGTCATGGTTGCCCTTTCGAAGATGGACCCGCTGCTTTCCGGATACGGCTCAACGCTAGGCGCAGTAGAGGCCAGAATCTGTCCTGTTCATACGGGGATGGCCGGATGCGCACGCACCCAGTCGAGCGCGCCCACGTCCAGGTCGAGTGCGGCCACCGCATGGCCACCGCGCATGGCCATCGCCGACCAGTCGCTCCACCACCGCTCGCCCGAGTCCTCGGCCGGCCCCCGTCACCACATACGACCGAGTCACGGTCTCCCAGTTCGCCCTGTCCTTCGGTCTGCACGTGGCGAAATCAGCGCTGTCGTACCAGGGTGGCAGCCTTGCGCCCATGAACACGGACAGCCTTCTCCACTGGTTGGCGGGATACGAAAAGGCCTGGCGAGCATCGGGCACCGACGGTCTGGGCGAGCTCTTCACAGCGGACGCGCGGTACACCCAGGGGCCCTACCTGGACCCGGTCGTCGGAATGCCAGCGATCGCCAGGATTTGGGAGGACACCCGAGACGGCCCGGATGAGGTGTTCGAGATGATCCGTGAGGTCGTTGCGATCGACGGCGATACTGCGGTGGTGCGGCTTCAGGTGCGATACGGGGTCCCGGTCACCCAGGAGTACCGCGACCTGTGGATCATGAAATTCGCCCCGGACGGACGCTGCGCGTCTTTCGAGGAGTGGCCGTTCTGGCCTGGGCAGCCCCACACCGCAGCGGACACGCCGTGACAGCGGCAACGGCCGCGTTTCGGCACCGGCACCTGGACCTGGCCGGATCGAACATCCACGTCGTCGAGGCCGGCGACCCCCTGGCCGCACCGGTGTTGTTCCTGCACGGATGGCCACAGGACTGGTCGGCCTGGCGCGCTGTGATGACGAGGGCGGCTTGTCAGGTTCGGGCCGTCGCTATCGATCTGCCAGGAATCGGCGGGTCCACCGGCGATGCCACCGACGGCTCCAAACGGCAGCTGGCCGAGGTGGTGCGCCGGCCGATCGCGGCGCTGGAGTTGGACCACCCGACGATCGTCGGTCATGACGCGGGCGGGATGGTCGCGTATGCCTACCTGCGCTCGTTTCCCGACCTCGACCGCGCCGTGATCATGGACACAGTCATACCAAGGCGTCGACCCCTGGGACACGGTGCTGCGCAACCCTTACATTTGGCACTTCGCCATGCATTCCATCCCCGCGCTACCGGAACGCCTGGTGCGGGGCCGGGAGCGGGAGTATTTCGACTACTTCTACGGCGTGCTGTCACCGGACCCGAGCAGGATGGCGGTCTCGGTGGTGCTGCTGATCGGGTTCGATCACCCAGGCCGCCCGCGGCACCATTGCGACAGTTCACGACAGCCGGCCCGGTAGACTTCGGCCACGTGATCACCGCAACCGGCTTGGAACTGCGGGCCGGTACCCGGATCCTGTTGGCCGACACCACGCTACGGCTGCACCACGGCGACCGGGTCGGCCTGGTCGGACGCAACGGTGCCGGCAAGACCACCACCCTCCGGGCGCTGGCCGGTGAAGGCACTCCGTACGGCGGGTCCGTCACCAGGTCCGGCCCGATCGGCTACCTGCCGCAGGATCCGCGCGAGGGGGACCTGGACACCTCCGCCAAGGACCGCGTGCTGTCCGCTCGCGGTCTGGATGTGCTGGTGGCCGACCTGGAGAAGGTCCAGATCCAGATGGCCGAGCTCACCGACAAGGCAGCGTTGGAGTCCGCCACCGCCCGCTACGGCCGCATCGAGGAGCGCTTCGCCGCGCTCGGCGGTTACGCCGCGGAGTCCGAGGCCGCCCGGATCTGCTCCAACCTCGGCCTTCCGGACCGGGTGCTGGCGCAGCCGATGCGGACGCTGTCCGGCGGGCAGCGCCGGCGGGTCGAGCTCGCCAGGATCCTGTTCGCCGCCTCCACCACTGAGGGCACCGGCGGTGCGTCCGACGCGGCCGGGCAGACCATGCTGCTGCTGGACGAGCCGACCAACCACCTGGACGCCGATTCCGTCGTGTGGCTGCGTGATTACCTCCGGCATTTCGCGGGCGGGGTGGTGATCATTTCGCACGACGTCGACCTGCTCGCCGCCGTCGTCAACAAGGTGTGGTTCCTGGACGCCGTGCGCGGCGAGCTGGACGTCTACAACATGACCTGGCCGCGCTACCTGGAGGCTCGGGCGACCGACGAACAGCGGCGGCGGCGGGAGCGGGCCAATGCCGAGAAGAAAGCATCGGCGTTGCTGGCGCAGGCGGCCAAGCTCGGCGCCAAGGCCACCAAGGCCGCGGCGGCGCATCAGATGGTGCGTCGTGCCGAGAAGCTCGTCGCCGGT
>DASQFG010000535.1:0-1732 GCA_035633315.1 Nakamurella sp.
CACGGCGGACCGATCACCGCCGCGCAGGCCCGGATGCTGGCCTGCGATGCGATGATCATCCCCGCCGTCCTGGGCTCCCCCTCGCAGGTACTGGACGTCGGCACCGCGGTCCGGTTGTTCCCGCACACCATCCGCCGGGCCATCACCCTGCGGGACCGCGGGTGCACCTTCCCCGGCTGCGACCGGCCCGCCACCTGGTGCGACGCCCACCACGTGAAGGCGTGGGCCGACGGCGGACCCACCAGCCTGGCCAACGGCGTGCTCTTGTGCCCGCATCATCATCGGCAGGTTCACCGGGGCCACTGGGACATCCGCTTCGCCGCCGACGGCGTCCCCGAATACCTGCCACCCACGTGGATCGACCCGAACCGCACACCACGAAGAAACACCTTCCACCACAACCCCTTCCACCAGAGAACCTGAGCTGAGAATCTGCTGCCTGCAGTCGGCGGGTTCGCCGCGCGAGCGAGTTGTTCAACAACGCGGCCGGTCGGCGCAGCAACCGGCGCCTATTCAGGCGCACTCAGGACAGCGGCAATGGTTGGCGGGGGTTGTGACTGGTCGGGGCAGCAGCGACCTGCTGCTCATGAACAGGCGCAATCCTCACGTTTGTGGCAGGTCGAACTCCGCGCGCGCATCGGCGGGAACGAGATCCAGGTAGTTGGGGTGAAGCGAGATGTACCGGCGAACGAACGGGCAATACGGCAACACTGCGACCCCTCGGCGTCGCATCTCGTCGAGCGTGTCACGCACCAGGATCGATGCGAGACCACCACCGGAGAAATTGGAGTCGATCTCGGTATGGGTGAAGGCGTACCGGCCCCCCTGGGTGCGGTAGACGGTGAAACCCGCAAGATCGCCACCCACGTGGATCTCGAACCGGTGCAGCGCGGGCGCGTCAGTGACGACCGGTTCAGGCTGGGCCGTCGGAGTTTCGGGTTCCGACTCAGCCGTTGACTGTTCGTGCTGCGACATGTGTGTGCCTCTCTCGCTTTCACAAGTTGATCGTCCGGTCCCGCAAATACCTGTGCCGCCACCGCCACTGTGGCTCAGGCCATACCAACCCATTCGTCGGTCCCGTCGTCGAAGACCTGTCGCTTCCACACCGGCAACTGCCGCTTGACCTCGTCGACCAGATCAATGCACGCCGCGAACGCCTCCCGGCGATGGGCCGCGGATACCGCGGCCGCCAAGGCGACATCTCCGACCTCCAGCAGCCCGATCCGATGGGACACCGCCACCGCGATCACACCCGGGCGGGCGGCGATCTCGCCCGCCACCCGGGCCACCACCGACGCCGCTGTGGGGTGACCGTGATACTCCAACGCGGTTACCCCTCGTCCGCCGTCGTGGTCGCGGACAACGCCTGAGAACGACACCGTCGCCCCCGCCGCGGCATCGTCCACGGCAGCGAGATGCTCCGGGAGGGAAAGCGTCTTGTCGACCACGCCGCTCAGCGCCACTCGCCCGGTCACGCTTGGGCACCTCCCCCGCCGTGATCGGCGGCGGTGTCGGGAGTTCCGTCGGCGTGCTGGTGATCGGATTGCGACTGATGCTCAGGGTGCGCGTGCTGCGGCTGCGGCTCATCGCCCGGGGCCGACGGACGCCCAGAGAGATCCTGCCCCGGCGCCAGCGCAGCACCCGGCCCCAGCGGAGCACCCGATGTCTGCCGATGACCAACCGACTGCCGATGACCAACCGACTGCTGATGGTGCGACGCCGACTCGTGATC
>DASQFG010000536.1:0-2384 GCA_035633315.1 Nakamurella sp.
TGGAGGACATGCAGCAAGTGGTCCGGGAGATCCGTGCCACTATCTTCGATCTGCAGATCGATCCGGCCGGCGGAGCCAATCTCCGGACCGTGCTGAAGAAGGTGATCACCGAGCTGACCGAGAATGCCTCGCTGCACACCGCTGTCCGGATGTCCGGACCGCTGGACCTGATGCCCGCCGACTTGGCCCAAAACGTCGAAGCCGTGGTTCGTGAGGCGGTGAGCAACGCGGTCCGCCACGCGCACGCCACCGAGCTGAGGGTGACCATCTCGGTGAACGCCGCCGTGGTCATCGACGTCACCGACAACGGTGTCGGTATCCCGGCCGCGGTGGCCCAAAGTGGCCTGCACAACCTGCGGACCCGGGCCGCCGCGCTCGATGGCACGTTCAGCGTCACGGCCCGGCCGGAGGGCGGGACCAGGCTGGTGTGGATGGCGCCGCTACGCCGGCCGTCCCGCGAGCCGCTGGATTCCGACCGGTTGGACCGCGCCGAGAGCAGCGACCTGCCCGAACCGGACAGCGTCAGTTAGATCCGACGAGCGACCTGCCCGAACAGGGGAGCGTCGGGCAGGTCCGGAAGCGTCGGTCAGATGTTGAAACCCAGGGCGCGCATCTGCTCGCGGCCGTCCTCGGTGATCTTTTCCGGTCCCCATGGCGGCAGCCAGACCCAGTTGATCCGGAAGTCGGCGACCAGCCCGCCGTCGGGGCCGCCGACCAGCGCGGCCGCCACCTGATCCTCGATCATGTCGGTCAGCGGGCAGGCGGCGCTGGTGAGCGTCATGTCGATGGTCGCCACGTTCGCCGGATCAACCTGCAGGTCGTAGACCAGGCCGAGATCAACGATGTTGATGCCGAGTTCGGGGTCGACCACGTCCTTGAGGGCTTCCTCGAGGTCCTCGATGAGGGCCTGGTCGGCGGCAGCCGGTGCTTCGGCAAGGGGTGCACCGATGCCGTCCGGTCCGGCGCTGTCCAAATCAGCGGCAGCGCGGCCCTGCCTGTCGGCGGACGTGGACGGAACTGTCGGGTAGGTAGCCGGGTAGGTGTCGGCAGGGTAGGTCTCGGTCATCCGATGCGCTCCTTTCGAGCGGGGTCTTGCTGGGGAGCGGTCTGGATCGCCGATGGGCCGGCCGCCGCGGTCTGCACGGCGGCGTCCTTGAACGCCATCCAGCCGAGCAACGCGCATTTCACCCTGGCGGGATACTTGGCCACCCCGGCGAAGGCGATGCCGTCACCGAGCACGTCCTCGTCACCGGTGATGGTGCCGCGGCTGGTGACCATCGCAGTGAACTCGGCGAGGGTCGCCAGCACGTCGGCCAGCGAACGCCCGATGGCCAGGTCGGTGAGTACCGACGTCGAGGCCTGGGAGATCGAGCACCCCAGCGACTCGTAGGACACGTCGGCCACCACGAGGTGATCGTCGTGCGTCACCTGTCCCGCCGACTGCTCGGCCGGGATGAGCTTGACCCGGAGTGTCACCTCGTCGCCACAGGTGGGGTTGACGTGATGGACCTCGGCGTCGAACGGCGCCCGCAAACCCTGGTGGTGGGGCGTCCGGTAGTGATCGAGAATGATTTCCTGGTAGAGCTTCTCCATCTGCACCTGGCTCACCCCACCCCGAAGAATCGCTGGCTGTCGCGGACCGCGGCGACCAGCGCGTCGATCTCGTCGACGGTGTTGTAGACCGCGAACGAGGCCCGCACCGTGGCGGCGATGCCGAACCTGCGATGCAGTGGCCAGGCACAGTGATGACCGACCCGCACCTGCACGCCGGCGTCGTCCAGGATCTGCCCGACGTCGTGGGCGTGCACGCCGTCGACCACGAACGACACCGCGCCGCCTCGGTCCACCAGGTCCGACGGGCCGATGATCCGGACCCCGCTGATCGCCGAGAGTTCCTGCAGCGCATACCCGGTCAGGGTGGCCTCGTGATCCGCCACGGCCGTCATGCCGACCTGCTGGAGGTAGTCGACGGCAGCGCCCAGGCCGACGGCCTGCGAGGTCATCGGCACTCCGGCCTCGAACCTGGCCGGCGGAGCGGCATAGGTGGCACGGTCGATGAAGACCTGTTCGATCATCGACCCGCCGGTGAGGAACGGCGGCATGGCTTCCAGCAGGTCGTAGCGGCCGTACAACGCACCGACACCGCTCGGACCCAACATCTTGTGGCCGGAGAACGCCGCGAAATCGACACCCAGCGCCACCAGGTCGACGGGGTGGTGCGGCACCGACTGGCAGGCGTCCAGCACGGTGAGCGCGCCGACCCGCTGAGCGGCGTCGACCAAGGTAGCGACCGGATTGACGGTGCCCAGCACGTTGGACTGATGGGTGAACGCGACGAGTTTGGTCCGCGGGTTGATGACCTCGTCGATGTTCGACAGGTCGAG
>DASQFG010000537.1:0-3245 GCA_035633315.1 Nakamurella sp.
ACGGTGGTGCACATCTGCCGGGTCGCCAAGCAGGGCGCGTTGGACGCGTTGGCCGCGTCGGTGCCGGGCCGGCCGGGTCAGACCGGGGAACAGGCGGCGATGGCCGCGGCGCGGGAGTGTTGAACGTCGCCCTGGATGACGACCATCGGGGTGTGCACCGTCAACGGAGTTGCTGACGCTCGGCGACTGATGACCCGAGATTTGATCTTCGTGGTCGGCACCGTCAGTGTGACGGGCATCTGAATAGGACAACGGCCCTCCCGCCGTAGGTCCGGGAAGACAGCTGCGGGAGGGCCGTGCTGGATGCGCGGAGGCACACCCTTTGGTCACGGTAGAGGCAGATCAGGTTCTGGTCGAGTCGCGGTTGACGAGCGGGCAGCTGTATTGCCCCCGCTGTCAGGGAGCGTTGGCGCCGTGGGGGTGGGCCCAGCGGCGTGGCGTGCGTGGGGTCGGCTCGCTGCGGCCGCGGCGGGCCCGGTGCCCGGGATGTCTGGTCACGCATGTGTTGCTGCCGGTCACGGTGTTGCTGCGGCGGGCGGACGCCGTGGAGGTGATCGGCGCGGCGCTGACGGCGCGGGCGGCCGGCCTTGGCCACCGCCGGATCGCGGTCTGGCTGGGGGTGCCGGCTGGCACGGTCCGCGGCTGGCTGCGGCGGTGGGGTTCCCGGCTGGCGGCGGTCCGGGTGCATTTCGTGCTGGTGGCCCGGCTGGCCGGGGTGGATCGGGCGGTGCCGAAGGCCATGGGGTCGCCGTGGCGGGACGTGCTCGCCGCGGTGGGCGCGGCGGCGGCGGCGGTGATCGCCAGGTTCGGGACGGCCGGGGTCCTCGGCCGGGTGACGGCGTGGCAGGTCGCGTCGGCGTCCAGCGGCGGTCGGCTTCTCTCGCCGGGTTGGCCGGGGAGTGCGGTGGGTGCCGGTGCCAACACGAGTTCCCCCTGACGGCGGGGCCGTTGGTCCTGGATCGTCGCGAGGGTCATTGCCCGGCAACACCTGTCGGGTCGATCCCCGACGAGGAAAGAGGCCAGGCACGTGGTGAACACCTTCGATGAGGACGCGGTGAAACGCCGGCAGCGGGCGCAGCAGGTCGCGTTGTTCCGGTATCAGCTGATCTGCCCGGCACTGGAACCGGGCCTGTCGACGAAGCAACGCGGCAAGGTCGTCCGCGGCATCGCCGGCCGCAGCCATGACGGCCCGTTCGGCGGCCAGGTCCGCTATTCGCGGGACACGTTGGACCGGTGGATCCGGCGGTACCGGGCCGGCGGGTTCGACGCGTTGTCCCCGTCGATCCGGCAGCCAGGCGCCCGGATCGACGGGCAGGTGTTCGACCTGGCCGCCGCGTTGAAGCGGGAGAACCCCGGACGGACCGCCGCCCAGGTGATGCGGATCCTGCGGGCCTCGACCGGGTGGGCGCCGTCGGAATCGACGCTGCTGCGGCACTTCCACCGCCTGGAGCTGATGGGCCCGGCCGCCGGCCAAGCCGTGGTCTTCGGCCGGTTCGAGGCCGACGCACCGAACGAGCGGTGGGTCGGCGACGCCCTGCACGGACCGAAGGTCGCCGGCCGCAAGGTCTACCTGTTCGCTTTCCTGGACGACCACAGCAGGCTCGCGGTGGGGTACCGGTTCGGGTTCGCCGAGGACACCGTCCGCCTGGCCGCCGCGCTGGAACCCGCGCTGGCCGCCCGCGGTGTCCCCGGATCCGCATATGTCGACAACGGCTCGGCGTTCGTCGATGAATGGCTGCTCCGGGCGTGCGGGAAACTCGGGATCCGGCTGGTCCACAGCACCCCTCATCGACCCCAAGGCCGCGGAAAAATAGAAAGATTCTGGCGCACGGTGAACGATCAATTCCTCGTCGAGGTTCACGACTCCACCGCCGAAGACATTGCCGCGAAGGGCATCTCACCCGCCGCTGCGTTGCTGGAGCTGAACGGATTGTTCACCGCGTGGGTGGAAACCGCCTACCACCATCATGTGCATTCCGAGACCGGGCAGACCCCGCTGGCCCGCTGGACCAGCGGGTGGGACACCGCCGGACACGGCCCGGTCATGCCCGAGACCGGTGCGTTGACCGAGGCGTTCCTGTGGTCGGCGCATCGGGTGGTGACCAAAACCGCGACGGTGTCGTTGCACGGCAACACCTACCAGGTCGAACCCGCGCTGGCCGGCCGGAAGGTCGAGTTGGTGTTCTCCCCGTTCAACCTCGAACACATCGAGATCCGCTACCAGGACAAGAGCTACGGAACGGCGTTGCCGCATCACATCACCCGGCACGCCCACCCCAAAGCCCGACCCGAGACCACCGAACCGGGCCCGGTCCCGGCCACCGGGATCGACTACCTGGCGATGGTCGCCGACACCCACCACCGGCGGGTCGCGGCCGACGAGACCATCAACTTCGACGCCCTCTACCCCCAACCCGAACGGCACCGACCCGACGGGCAACTCCCCGGGCAACTCAGCATCGACGACATCCTCAGTGGCACCGTCGATCCCGCCGGCCGGGACGAGGCCACCGGATGACCGTCCAACGCCTGCAAGCGCACTACGGGTTCACCAAGATGCCGTTCGGCCGGAACCTGGCCCCGGGCATGCTGCACCGCTACACCGGGCACGGTGAAGCGGTCGCCCGGATCTCCTGGTGCGTGGACCAACACGCCCTCGGCATCATCACCGGCGAGGTCGGCGCCGGGAAAACCGTCGCCGTCCGCGCCGCCACCGCCGGCCTGGACACCAGCCGGCACGTGGTCATCTACCTGCCCAACCCCTCCGTCGGGGTCCGCGGCATGCTCCACCACATCGTCGCCGCACTGGGCCAGGTGCCGAGTTTCTACACCGCGACGCTGGCCCCGCAGGCCGCCGACGCGCTAGCCGCCGAACACGCCGAACGCGGCCGCACCCCGGTCGTCGTGATCGACGAAGCGCACCTTTTGGACAACCAGCAACTGGAAGCGATCCGCATGATGACGAATCACGACATGGACTCCGGGTCGCCGTTTGCCGCGGTACTGATCGGACAACCCACCCTGCGGCACCGGCTCCGCCTCGGCGTGCTCGCCGCCCTGGACCAACGGGTCTCCGTCCGCTACGCCCTGGCCGGGATGACAGCCCAGGACACCGCCGGCTACCTCACCCACCATTTGAAGATCGCCGGCCGGGCCGACACCCTGTTCAGCGGCGACGCCGTCACCGTCATCCACAACGCCGCCCGCGGCTACCCCCGCGCCGTCAACAACCTCGCGATCAACGC
>DASQFG010000538.1:0-1924 GCA_035633315.1 Nakamurella sp.
GAGTTCTCCACCCGATCCTTGAGCAGCCGCAGTCCGAGATGGCCCTCAGCCCGCCGGTCGATGTCTTCGGGGTCGAGACCGATTCCGTTGTCCACGATCACCAGGTGGACGGTCTGCGGGCCGTCAGGACCCGATGCCTCGCCGACCCCCAGATCGATCTGCACCTGGTCGGCCAGGGCATGTTCGGAGACGTTGGCGAGTGTTTCCCTGGCCACTCTGTAGAGGGTGGTCAGCACGTCCTCGGCCAGCTCGTCGGGAAGCGGCACCGCGGTGATGTGCACGTCGATCCCGCCCTCGCGCAGCGGCTCTGCGAGCCTGGCGATCGTCCCGGGGAGCTGGCTCGCGGAAAGGTCCGGCGGATACAGGTCGACCATCAACCAGCGCAGCGATTCGATGGCCCTGCGCACGGTTTCCTGGACGGCCTGCAGCAGGGGAGCCTGCCGCTCAGGCACGGACGGCTCGATCGACTCGAGGGCGTACCCCGCGCCGGCGAGATCCTGGATCGGCCCGTCGTGCAGATCGGCTGCGATACGGATGCGCTCCCGCTCCGAGACGGAGACCGTCAACTCCAGCAACCGGGACTGTTCGGCTTCGTGTCGGCGTACCCGGCGAGCCAGCGAACCGGCAATCGGCACCTGAATGCACTGCAGGACCACCAACGGCACCAGCACGAGCGGGATCAGGTACCAGAACAAGGTGGTCGCCGTCTCGTCGACCCGGGCGTAGTCGTAGTACGCCTCGAATGCCAGTTGCTCCCGACCGGGCACGTCGAAGGGAACGTAGACTTCCACGTATCCCGCGCCACCACTGTCCCGAGTTTCCGCGGCGGCCTCGGGGGAATCCTCGAACGCCGAGCTGATGTCGCCGCGAGTGATGGCGGCGGTGACCTCGGGCGGTGTCTCGACCTGCTGGCCGATCTCGTCGGCCTGGTCCGAGTACAGGACCACGCCATCCTTGTTCCAGATGGTGATTTCGGTCAGGTACCCGTCGGCCATCCGGTTCTCGATGTCCCGGTCCAACTCCGCCCGCTGCCCGGCGTCACCGTTGAGGGCGCCCGCCAGTCTCGGCCCCACCACCAGGTCGGCGAGTCGAACGGTCATCCGTTCGGCATCGCGCAACGCCTGTGCGCGTGCCACCGAACGGCTGGCCAGCAGAGCGCCGATGGACACCACGATCAGCGCGACGGCGGCGACGCCGTAGATCAGCGTCAGCTCGCGGCGGACGCCAACCCGTTCTGCCCGGCGCAGGTCGCGGTCACCGCTCATCCGGAGCGCCGATCAAGCCGAGGTTCTGGGCCTTGATGACCGCTTCCAGTTGCGAGCGCACCCCGAGTTTGTTGTGCAGGGATTTCAAGTAGCCGCGGCAGGTGTGCAGGGTGATACCGAGGACATCGGCAATGCCCTTGGCCGGCAGGCCCGTTCCCAGATACCGCAGCACGTCGAACTCGCGCTGGGTCAACGCCGGGACGTCCTGGGTGGGCGGGACGGCCGAGCGCGTCGGCGGACCCTTGAACGTCGAGGACGCCACCAGCATCTGCCCCGGCCCGATCCGCCGGAGGATGTCGATCATTTCCTTGAGCGATCCGTCCTTGGGAATGAACGCCGATGCACCGGCCTTTGCTGCGCGGGAGATCCATTCGGGATCACTGTGCGCGGTGACCACGGCGATCACCGAGTCGGGAGCAACTTCACGGATGCGCCGGGTGGCGGCCAAGCCGTCCTGTCTCGGCATCTGGATATCCATCACCACGATCGTCGGCCGGAGTTCGGCAGCCCGGCCGATCCCCTCGGCCGCCGAACTCGCGGTTCCCACGCAGGTCATTCCCGGAACGTTGTCCAGGGCAGCCGCCAGTAGTTCAGCAAATGACACATGGTCGTCAACGACGAGGACCGTGGTCTCGGTGTCCCCTGAAGCGTCGGCTGAC
>DASQFG010000539.1:0-3523 GCA_035633315.1 Nakamurella sp.
CGATTCCGCCACAGCATTGTCGTAACACGTACCCGTGCGGCCCATCGACCGACGAATGTCATTCGCCGCGCAGAACTCCGCGAAGATCCCGGACGTGTACTGCGTGCCGCGGTCGGAATTAAGCCGACATCGGCTTAATTCCGATTATGCCGAGGTTTCGTTAAGCCGAGGACTCGTGAGAGGGCCTGTGTTGGCAGGGTTTCCTGACGGGTTGCTCGGCTTAACATTCGGTGCTATCGGAAACTGTACAGGGCTCGTAACCTGTCGTCGGTGAGCGGCACGGTTGGCGGGGTGTCGATCGCGGTTGCGGCGGCGTTGATGGCTTCGCGCATCATGTCCAGGGTTGCGAAGGCGTAGAACGCCGCGGTGGTGGAAGCGTTCTCGTGGCCGAGGAGCCGCATGATGACCGGCTGCGGGATGCCTTGCTGGTCGAGGTCCATGGCTTTGGGCTTCCGCTCGCTTCGGGCTTTGAGCAACAACGGAACCGTCGTTGGCGTTAAGGAGCCGCGCGGGGCCTGGTTAACGCCAGTGGCCGGTCCGGTGTCGCTGGCGGCTGACGGCCGGGAGTCTTGTGACGGTTCGAACGCCGCGGGTGACTTGGGGTGCTCGCGATCCTACGGTGCGGTCTATGCCGGTGGAGTTCCTGTCAGATGATGAGGCGGCCGCGTACGACCGGTTCGCGGGGGTGCCGTCGCGGGCAGACCTTGAGCGGGTGTTCTTCCTCGATGACGCCGACCTGGACCTGGTCGGGAAGCATCGCGGGGAGCACATAAGGGCTGGGTTCGCGCTGCAGCTGGTGACCGTGCGGTGGCTCGGGACGTTCCTGGAGGATCCCCTGGACGTTCCGGGCGTCGTGCTGGAGTTCGTAGCCGGGCAGCTGGGGCTGGCGGACCCGTCGCAGGTGAAGCGGTACACCGAGCGGGACAAGACGCGGTTCGAGCACCAGTGGGAGATCCGCCGGGATCGTGGCTACCGGGAGTTCGGCGATGCCGAGGGTGAGTTCGCCGAGTGGGCGGCGGCCCGGTCGCGGGCGTCCGGGGATGGCCCGAAGGCGATCTTCACCGACGGGCTGGGGTGGCTGCGGGAGCGGAAGATCCTGCTGCCCGGGGTGAGCAGGCTCGCCCGGCTGGTCGCGAGTGTGCGCGAGGAGGCGACGCGCCGGTTGTGGGAGGAGCTGGCTGCGCTGCCCGATCCGGTCCAGCGGCGGGCGCTGGACCGGCTGCTGGAGGTCCCGCCGGGGTCACGGCTGTCGGACTTGGAGCGGTGGCGCAAGGGCCCGGTGCCGCGCGGGAGCGGCCCGTCGCTGGTCAAGTTCTTGGATCGGGTGGCCGAGATCAGCGTGTTGGGCCTGGCCGGGCTGGGTGCCGAAGCGCGGGTACCGCCGCGGCGGTTGGCCGAGCTGTCCCGCTACGGGATGACCGCGTCCGCCTCGCTGATCCGCCGGCACTCCGACGCGCGGCGGCTGGCGACGCTGGTGGCCACGGTCCGGCACCTGCAGGCCAAGTCGGTCGATGACGCGCTGGAGCTGCTGGACCTGCTGATGACGACGGAGATGCTGGGCAGGGCGCGGCAGGAATCGGACCGGGAGAATGCCCGGCAGCACCCCCGGCTGGCCAGGGCGTCCGCCAGGCTGGCGGTCGCGGTCGCGGCGCTGTTCGATTCCGATGGGTGGGGCGGGCCGGGCGAGGAGCCGGGGGTTTCGCAGGTGTGGGAGGCGATCGAGGTGATCGTCTCCCGTGCCGAGTTGCGCACCGCACTGGCGCTGGTCACCGAGATAGTGCCACCGGCCGGCGACCCGGATCCGGACGATTGGCGGGCCGCGCTGCCCGCCCGCTACTGGTCCGTGGCCGGATTCTTGAAGATGCTGCCCGCCGTGATCGACTTCGGGGCCAACGCCGAGGGTGCAGCGGTGCTCGCGGCGATGCGGGCGCTGCCTGATGTCTTGGCCTACCGCGGCAGCCTGCCTGCCCCGCTCATCCCGGGCCGCCTGATCGACGCCGCCGTGGTGAACGGCCCCTGGCGGCGACTGGTGTTCGGCCACCCCGTACACGAGGGCGGTGCGGTGAGCCGGCACGCCTACGCCTTCTGCGTTCTGGAGCAGTTCTGGCGGAACCTCAAGCGCCGCGACATCTGGGCCGACGCCTCCACCCGGTGGCGCAACCCGCAGGCCCGCCTGCTGGAAGGCCAGGCGTGGTCGGGCGGTCCGCGGTGACGTGCTGGCCGCGGTCGGCCTCCCGGACGACCCTGACGGACTGCTGACCGGACATGCCCGAGCGTTGGACGCCGCCTACCGAGAGGTCGGGGGCCGGCTGGCCGTGGGCACCGATGTCAGCATTGATGATGACGGGAAGATCCACCTGACCGGGGTGAAGGCGGTAGCGGAGCCACCGTCGCTGGTGGACTTGCGCTCCCGCACAACGGCCATGCTGCCGCGCGTGGACCTGCCGGAGGTGATCTTGGAGGTCATGTCGTGGGCGCCGGAGATCGCCGAGGCGTTCACCCCGGCCTCCGGCGGCCGGTCCCGGCTGGAGGACCTGCCGGTCTCGATCGCCGCGTGCCTGGCCGCCCACGCGATGAATATCGGGTACCGGCCGATCGCCAAGAAGGGAGTCCCGGCACTGGAGCGATCCCGGCTGTCACATGTGTTCCAGAACTACGTGCGGCCGGAGAGCCTGGCCCCCGCGAATGCCCCGCTGGTCGACCGGCAGGCCGGGCTTCCCCTCGCGCAGGCGTGGGGCGGTGGCCTGGTCGCCGCTGTCGACGGGATGCGGTTCGTCGTCCCGGTCCCGGCCGCGTTCGCCCGCCCCAACCGCAAGTACTTCGGATCCAAGCGCGGCATGACATGGCTCAACGCCATCAACGACCGCGGCATGGGACGCGGCGCCAAGATCGTGTCCGGGACGGTGCGGGACTCCCTGCACATGATCGACGTCATCTTCGGCCTGGACGGCGGCGACCTCCCCGAGATCGTCGTCACCGACACCGGCTCGTACTCCGACGTGGTGTTCGGCCTGCTGGAACTGCTGGGCATCTCCTACCGGCCCGCGCTCGCGGACCTGCCCGACCAGAAGGGCTGGCGGATCCCGGCCGACGCCGACTACGGCCCCCTGGCCACCTTCGCCCGGGGCAGGATCGACACGGCGAAGATCCGCCGGAACTGGGAGGACATCCTGCGGGTCGTCGCCTCGATCTACACCGGCACCGTCCGCGCCTACGACGTGGTCACGATGCTCCAGCGGGACGGGCACCCGACCGCGCTCGGCGAGGCGATCGCGATGTACGGGCGGATCTTCAAGTCCCTGCACATTCTGGCCTACATCGACACCGACGAGTCCTACCGCCGCGACATCAAGGGCATCCGCAACCTGCAGGAGGGGCGCCACGCCCTGGCCCGCAAGATCTGCCACGGCAAGAAGGGCGAGCTGTATCACCGCTACGAACGCGGCCTGGAGAACCAGCTCGGCGCCCTCGGCCTGGTCCTGAACTGCGTCGTGCTGTGGACGACCGTCTACCTGAACGCCGC
>DASQFG010000540.1:0-6318 GCA_035633315.1 Nakamurella sp.
ACCGGGTTTCCGGTGAGCGCTCCGGTCTGGGAGTACTTCGCCAATCACGAGCGCATCCTGCGGCCGCAGCTGCGCCAGACGCCGTTCGACGAACGGCAGGCCGCAGGGTTGCGGCGGGAACTGCTCAGCCGCGACCTGGACGGCTTGATGCGCGAGATCATGCTGGACCGCGCGAACGGCCTGACGGGCAAGACAGTGATCCATCCGCTGCACGTCGCACCCGTCCACGCGCTGTCGGTGGTGACGCTCGAGGAATACCAGGACGCGCTCGACGTCCTGCACCCGGCTTCGTCGGACGGTGGGGTCCGCCGGTCCGGCTACGGCAACAAGATGAACGAGATCCGGCCGCACCGGATCTGGGCCGAGCGCACCCTGCAGCGGGCCGACGCGTTCGGAGTCGCCCGGCACGAGATCTCGCACGTTGACATCCTCAACGCGCAGCGGGCGGCCGGATGACCTGCGGATCGTGGGCGGGTGATCGTTTCGGCATCGGGCTGGTCGACGTCCGGACACCGGTCGGCGTGGGACTGGCCGACCTGATCGAGATCGGTCTGCGCCGCAACCCCAGCCGGGCCCAGCTGCTGGTGTCCACGGTGCTGGGCAAGCACCTGGCCGTGGATCCGCGGGTGGCCGCCGGATTCGGCCGGTTGCTCGGGGTGCTGGTGGCCCGCCGGCTCGCAGACCGGGACGAGACCGTGCCGCCGATGTGGTCCGCGGCTGCCCGATCGACCGTCGGCGGCGCCGAGCCGGGTGCCCTGTTGGAAGTCGTTGCAGGGACCGGTGCCGACCACACAGGCGTCCTGGTCATAGGTTTCGCGGAGACGGCGACCGCTCTCGGCCACCTGGTGGCCGACGAATTGCCCGGTGCCGCGTACCTGCACTCGACCCGCCGGCGGGTGCCCGGCATCCCGGTGTCAGCGGAGTTCTCCGAGCCGCATTCGCACGCGACCGGCCACTTGCTCAGCCCGCACACTGCATCGCTGCTGGATGGTGCAGGCGCGGTGGTGCTGGTCGATGACGAGCTGTCGACGGGCCGCACGGCCCTGAATGTGATCACCGAGCTCCAGGCGATCCGGCCGCGCCGCCGTTATGTACTGGCCGGTCTGGTCGACGTCAGGTCGCCGGCCGACGATCGGACCCGGGCGGAGGTGGCGGACCGGCTCGGTTGCAGGATCGACGTGGTGTCGTTGGTCGGTGGGCGGATCGAACTGACTTCGGACCTGATCGGACGGGTGGCGCGGGAATTCCGCGACGGCTCGGACCGGTCGTCGGTGTCCGGGCCCATCCCTGTGCCCGTCCGTGCCACCGCCGCAGCGCGCCATGTCGACCTGCCCTGGCCGTCCGACGTGCCGACGGGTGGCCGGCACGGGTTGCTGCCCGACCACCGTCCCGGATTCGAGCGCGCGCTGAGAGCCGCCGCGGCCGTCGTCGCCGAGGCGTGCGGACCAGCGCGGCGGGTGCTCGTCGTCGGGTCGGAGGAGCTGATGTACCTGCCGCTGCGGATCGCGCTGGAGCTGGCCAACGACGCAACCGACGGCGAGCTGCCCGGGCGGCGGGTGACGTTCCAATCCACCACCCGATCCCCCGTGCACGCCGTGGACCAGCCGGGCTATCCCGTTCGCCGGCGCATCGACTTCGTCAGGGACGACGCGGGCACGGCGGTCACCCGTTACCTGTACAACGCGGGATACCCCGACGCCCGATACCCCGACGCCGGAGATCACGAGGACGTGATTGTGGTGATCGACGAGGGCGACGCCCGGCCGGGTCCGGACGGGGTCGCGGCGGCGATCGCCGCCGCGACCGGTGCGGAAGTGGTGTTGTTCGGGCTATCAGCGTGACCCACGCCCTGCCTTCGCCGCTGGTCGGCCCCGCATTCGGCAGCTATCGGCCGGAGGAGGTGTCGTGGCTGCTCACCGACCTGTCGTCGGTTGATCTCGAGGGCGACATCCGGGTCCGGGAAGCCGCGATCCAGTCCGGCGAACAGCACTATGCCGAGTCGCTACCGGTGGAGTACCAGCCGGATCCGGCCTATCAACGGTTGTTCGACCAGGTGCTGGCCGCCTCCGCCGCGCGGCTCGCGCACGCCGTCGGGTTGGTGACCGAACTCGTGCTGGCCGAGCGTGGGTCGAGGGTCGTGCTGGCGTCGCTGGCCAGAGCCGGGACGCCCGTCGGGATCCTGATGCGCCGCTGGGCGCACCGTTTTCACGGCCTCGACCTACCGCACTACGCGGTGTCGATCGTCCGGGGGCGGGGCATCGATCGGGTCGCCCTGCAGTACCTGGCCGATCACCATGACCCGGCATTGGTGGTGTTCGTGGACGGATGGACCGGCAAGGGCGCCATCGCCCGCGAGCTGACGGCGGCCCTCGACGAGGTCGCCGCGGCCGGTGGACCCCGGTTCTGCGACGACCTGGCCGTGCTCGCGGACCCCGGCCACAGCGTGCGCACCTTCGGCACTCGCGATGACTTCCTGATCGCATCCGCGTGCCTGAACTCGACCGTGTCCGGCCTGGTCTCTCGCACCGTGCTCAACCGGATTCACCTGGGCCCCAAGGACTTCCACGGCGCGAAGTTCTATCCGGAGCTGGCGGGCAGCGACGTGTCCGGGGTGCTGCTCGACGCGGTCAGCGACCGGTTCGCCGCCGTCGCCGACGAGGTGACCGCCCGGCTCCCGGCGCTGGCCGGGTCCGACCGCCGCGTCACCTTCGAGGGCTGGGCGGCCGTCGAGCAGATCCGTCAGCGGTACGGGATCGAGTCGGTGAACTTCGTCAAACCGGGGGTGGGGGAGGCAACCAGGGTCCTGCTGCGACGGGTGCCGTGGAAGATCCTGATCCGTGAATCGAATCACCCCGACCACGCTCACCTGCGCTTGCTGGCCGAGCAGCGCGGCGTGCCGATCGAGGTGGTACCGGGACTGGCCTACTCGTGCATCGGGCTGGTCCGCCGACTCTCGGGTGAAGGGTGAGCACCGTCGTCGCGGTCGACCTGGACCGGACGCTGATCTACTCCGCCGCTGCAATCGCATCGGCTGGAACGGACGCCGGCCGGCCGCGGCCGCAGCTGATCTGTGTGGAGCGACTGGACGATCGGCCACTGTCCTTCATGACCGGCCCGGCCGCCGGCTGGCTGGAACAGGTCCGCGAGCATGCGGTGCTGGTCCCCACCACGACCAGAACCCTGGAGCAGTACGCACGGGTACGTCTCCCTGGCGGAACGCCGGCGTTCGCGGTGACCAGCAATGGCGGCCACATCGTGGTCGATGGCGCCGCCGACCAGGACTGGCGCCGTGCCGTCGACGCCACGATCGCCGGGTCTGGTGCGCCCTTGGCCGAAGTTGTCCAGGGACTGGCTCGACAGGCGGTCGGGCCCTGGGTGCGCAATCGCCGGGTCGCCGACGACCTGTTCTGTTACCTGGTGGTCGACCTCGCCGAGCTGCCCGGAGATTTCGTGCCGACGTGGACGGCATGGTGCGCCCGCCGTGGGTGGGTGGTCTCGGTGCAGGGCCGCAAGATCTATGCCCTGCCGCGGGAGCTGACCAAGGAGGCAGCCCTGACGGAGGTGCTGAAACGGACCGGTGCCCGGCGCCTGCTGGCCGCCGGGGATGGTGCCCTCGATGCGGGTTTTCTGTCCATGGCGGACGCCGCGATACGGCCGGCACACGGAGAGCTCGCCGACACCGGCTGGCGCCGGCCGCACGTCCGGGTGACGTCGGAGACGGGCGTGCTGGCGGGGGAGGAGATCAGTCGCTGGCTCGCTGTCCAGGTATCGGAAGTTATCGAGCGATAAGTTGAGCGGAATAGGCTCAACTTATCTGCGTTGCACTCAGTGGAGCCACGCGTAGGCTCAGGTACGCCCAAACGCAGAGAAAGGCACCGCACCAGCCGTGAACCTTGAGATCCTGACCACAAAGAGCCGTGAGGTCGTCACCGCGGCCGTCACCGCTGCCACCGCGGCGGGACATTCCTCCGTGGAACCCGCGCACCTGCTGGGTGCGCTGCTGCTCACCCAGGGATCGACAGCGCCGGGCCTGCTGCGGGCCGTCGGCGCCGACCCCGAGGCGATCAAGTCACGTACCGAGGCGTTGCTCGCCCGGTTGCCCCGGGCCAGCGGGAGCACGGTCGCCCAGCCGGGGCTTTCCCGTGCCGTCGTCAACATTCTCACCGGCGCGGAGCAGATCATGCGCTCCGCCGGCGACGAGTACCTGTCCACCGAGCACCTGCTGGCCGCGCTGGCCCGGCCCGGAACCGATGTCGCGGACATCCTGACCGCAGCCGGCGCGACCTCGGAGGCCCTCATCGAGGCGTTCCCGGTGGTCCGCGGCGGCGACCGCAAGGTGACCACACCCGATCCCGAGGGCACCTTCAAGGCACTGGAGAAGTACGGCGTCGACCTCACCGAGCGGGCCCGTGAGGGCAAGATCGACCCGGTCATCGGGCGCGATGCGGAAATTCGGCGAGTAGTCCAGGTGCTGTCCCGCCGGACCAAGAACAACCCGGTGCTGATCGGCGAACCCGGCGTCGGAAAGACCGCCGTGGTGGAGGGCCTGGCCCAGCGGATCGTCGCCGGCGACGTCCCGGAGTCGTTGCGGAACAAGCGTTTGATCGCCCTGGACATGGGCTCGTTGATCGCCGGCGCGAAGTACCGCGGCGAGTTCGAGGAGCGGCTGAAGGCCGTCCTGGAAGAGATCAAGGGCTCCAACGGCCAAGTGGTGACGTTCATCGACGAGCTGCACACCGTGGTCGGCGCCGGTGCGACCGGCGAGGGAGCGATGGACGCCTCCAACATGCTCAAGCCCATGCTGGCTCGCGGCGAGCTGCGGATGGTCGGCGCGACCACGCTGGACGAGTACCGAGAGCACATCGAGAAGGACGCGGCGCTGGAGCGCCGCTTCCAGCAGATCTTCGTCGGTGAGCCGAGCGTCGAGGACACCATCGCGATCCTGCGTGGCATCAAGGAGCGGTACGAGGCGCACCACGGGGTGCGGATCGCCGATTCCGCGCTGGTGGCGGCGGCGACCCTGTCCGACCGGTACATCACGGCGCGCTTCCTGCCGGACAAGGCCATCGACCTGATCGACGAGGCCGCGTCCCGGCTGCGGATGGAGATCGACTCCCGCCCGGTGGAGATCGATGAGTTACAACGGCAGGTCGACCGGCTGAAGATGGAAGAGCTGGCGCTGGAGAAGGAATCGGACCCCGCGTCGGTGGAACGGCTGGGGCGGCTGCGCCGCGACCTGGCCGACAAGACCGAGCAGTTGGCATCGCTGACATCTAGGTGGGAGCAGGAGAAATCCGGCCTGAACCGCGTCGGGCAGCTGAAGAAGGAGGTCGACGAACTGCGCATGCAGGCCGAGCGGGCGCAACGCGAGGGTGACCTGGCGACCGCGTCCGAGCTGCTGTACGGCCGCATCCCCGCGCTGGAACGTGAACTGTCGCAGGCCATCTCGGCCGAACGCGAGGTCGACGAGCACGAGGGCCCGATGGTCAGCGAGGAAGTGGGCCCTGATGACATCGCCACCGTCATCGCCGCTTGGACCGGGATCCCGGCCGGCCGATTGTTGGAGGGCGAGACCGAGAAGCTCTTGCGGATGGAGGAAGAGCTGGGCAAGCACGTCGTCGGGCAGCCCGAAGCCGTCAGAGCGGTCAGCGACGCCGTGCGCCGTGCCCGCGCCGGCATCTCCGACCCCGACCGGCCCACCGGCTCGTTTCTGTTCATCGGCCCGACCGGTGTCGGCAAGACCGAACTGGCCAAGGCGCTGGCGGACTTCCTGTTCGACGATCCGCGGGCGATGGTCCGCATCGACATGAGCGAGTACAGCGAGAAGCATTCGGTGGCCCGGCTCGTCGGCGCGCCGCCCGGGTACGTCGGGTACGAGGAGGGCGGCCAGTTGACCGAGGCGGTCCGCCGCCGGCCCTACTCGGTGATCCTGCTCGACGAGGTCGAGAAGGCCCACTCCGACGCGTTCGACATCCTGCTGCAGGTGCTGGACGACGGGCGGCTGACCGACGGCCAGGGGCGTACCGTCGACTTCCGCAACACGCTGCTGATCCTCACCTCGAACCTGGGTAGCCAGGCGCTGATGGACACTTCGAAGACGGAGGACCAGCGGCGGGAGGCGGTGATGTCGGTGGTGCGGGTGGCGTTCAAGCCGGAGTTCCTCAACCGGCTGGACGACATCGTGTTCTTCCACGCGCTGGACACCGAGCAGCTCGCGGCGATCGTCGACATCCAGGTCGAGGCGCTGAGCCGGCGGCTGGCGGCCAGGCGGCTGGTGCTCGAGGTGACGCCCGAGGCTCGGGAGTGGCTGGCCATCGG
>DASQFG010000541.1:0-3888 GCA_035633315.1 Nakamurella sp.
AATCACTGGAATAGACCATGTTGGGATCGCGGTGCCCGATCTGGACGCGGCCATCGCGTTCCACACCGGGGTCCTCGGCGGGCGGCTGGCACACCGCGAGGAGAACCACGATCAGGGCGTGGTCGAGGCGATGATCGCCTACGACGGCGGCGCCCAGGTGCAACTGCTGGCCCCCCTGACCCCGGAATCGGCGATCGGCAAGTTCATCGACCGCAGCGGTCCCGGTCTGCAGCAACTGGCCTACCGGGTGCCGGATGCCGCCGCTGCCACCGCCGCCGTCCGGGCGGCCGGGCTGCGGGTGCTCTACGACGAACCACGCCGCGGCACGGCCGGTTCGAAGATCAACTTCATCCACCCGAGGGACACCGGCGGCGTGCTGGTCGAGCTGGTCGAACCGGCGGCGGCGTCAGCAGCGGCAGAGGCGCACGGCAAGCCGGACGGCGTTGCCTCCACGGGGTCGGCCGCGAGCGGTGAGACGATGACCGCATGAGCTCCAACGAGTGGCTGCCTGCCCAGATCCCCTTTGACCTCGTGCGCCGCGGGTTCGCGCCCGACCAGGTGACCGCCCACCTGGAGCGCCTGGAATACGACCTGCGGATCGCCACCGCGAACAGCGACGCGACCAACCAGCGGCTGTCCGAACTCAGCGCGCACCTGTCGGCGGTCCAGTCCGAGGCCGACAACCTGCGGGCACAGCTGGATCACCTGGCACTTGAGCCGGTGTCGATGACGGGGTTGTCGAACCGGATGCAGCGGATGATCCGGCTCGCCGAGGAAGAGGCCGCGGAGATCCGGGCCCGCGCCAACGCCGAGGCCGATCAGCTCCGGGCGGGGGCCGCGGCCACTGCCACGGCCACTGCCACGGAACGGGAAGCCTTCGACGGCGAACGCGAACGCACCCGCCGCCAGCTCGCCGAACAAGTCAAGAACCTTGTGAGTGAGGCCACCACCGACGCGGAGAACCTCCGCGCCACGGCGACCGCCCAGGCCGAGGCGGCGTTGACGGCCGCGACCACCGGGGCAGACCAGCTGCTGACCGACGCCAGGAACGAGTCGACCCGAGCGGTGGCCGCCGCGCGCGCCGAGGCGGAAAGCACGCTGCTCGCGGCCCGCACCGAGGCCACCGACACGTTGACCAGCGCCCGCCAGCAGGCCGAACACACCACGACCACCGCGCGGGCCGCGGCCGAGGAACTCACCGCCGCCGCGACGGCCGAACGCAACCGACTGGACAGCGAGGGCGAGGCCTACCGCCGACAGGTCGCCGAGGACTTCGAGATCGCGATCGGCGCCCGGCGCAACGAAGCCCACCAGCGGCTCACCGAGCGCGAGGAGATCTCCGTCGCCGACGCGCAGCAGCGCGTCGCAGAGGCGGCCGCCGAGGCGAACCGGCTCACCTCCGAAGCGACCACAGAGTCGGAACGTCGGGTCCACGGGGCCACCGAACACGCCGCTGAACTCGTCCGGCTGGCGGCCGCCGAATCGCACCAGCGGGTCGCCGAGGCCGATCACGCGGTGAACGCGCTCATCGATCTGCGCACCCGGCTGCTCGAGCAGCTGGACTCGCTGCGCTCTCACCTGGGCCAGGTCGACCAGTTGGCGGCCTCCGCGCCGAAGCTGCTCGATCCGCCGAAGGCCGAGGCCGGCCGCGCCGTCACGGACGACTTCCCCAGCGATCCCGCGGCCCGTCCCACCGACCTCCCCGAGTCCTACGACTCCGGCGAACCCGGACCCTGGGACGCCGAGAGCTCCGTCCGGTCCTACCGCTCGGGTGAGCGGTGGAATCAGACCCAGCAGGCGCAGCAGACCCAGCAGGCCCAGCAACCCGCGTCGGTCGAACTCAGGTCATCGGCCGACGAATTCGCCACCGTCGAAACGGCTGTCGGCCCGGATGACGTTGCTCACGATGACGTTGCTGACGCGGTCAACCCGGCCGAGGATGACGAGCCGCTGGACGACGGCGCCTCCTCGGCGCAGACCGACACCATTCCCACCATCAAGGACGAGCACCTGGTCTCGGTCGCCCAGGAGCTTCCGGACCAGTCCCCGCACCGCGGGGGTTTCCGGGCCTTCGCCGAGCGGACCCGCACCGGCGGTCGCTGACGGAACTCCGACCTCAGACGCGGTCCCCGGCTGACACGACGGCGAGGATCTCGGGTGCGTGCTCGAGATAACGGTCCGCGGTCAGCCGGGACGACAGCCAGAGGGCAAAGCCCCCGACGGCCAGTCCCAGCACCAGCGAGACCCAGCCCCACACCTGGCCGACGGTGAGCGACAGCACGGTCGCGATCCCGGCGGGAACGGCGATCAACGCACCGCCGAAGAGCACGGCCAGGCTGGCGCCGAGCGTCCTGCCCTTCTGACCAGGAACGCTGGAGGCGAACAGGGACGTGCGGCTCTGCGGCATCGCATACGGGATCGCCGCGGACACGAAGCAGGCCACCGCAATGCCCCCCAGCAACGCTCCGAAGCAGAGCCCGAGCGCCGCGGGAATCCTGTCGTAGTCGTCGTGCCACACCGCTTGGATCGCCACCGCTATCAGCAGGATGACGGTGCCGGGCACGATCGCGGCCAGCGCATGGCCGAAGACCTCGCCTCGGGCGCGAACCCGATCGCTGATCGTCTGCAGGTGCAGCCACAGACCGGATCCCTCCACGCCGTACTGGTTGCCGGCTTGCGCGCCCACCAGCAGCGCGCCGAACGCGACGGCGAAAACCGCGCCCTGGCCCCGCACGATCAGGAACGGGTAGAGGATCGTCAGCAACGCGATCATCAGCCAGGGCATCCGCCGCATCGGATCCCGCCAGACCAGCAGCCGATCACGCCCGGCGACCACCTGCATGGTGCCTACCACCCCGATGGCCACCGCGTGACCCTCGTGTGCACGGCCGGCCGGTGAGGACCCGGCGGTCGCCGAGGGAACGGTCGTCAGGCTGCGGGCGAGCGCGACCGACCACCACCACCAGGCGAGCGCCAACGTCGCCGCCGCGACCAACACCGCCAGCCCTGCCCTCGCCAGCTCCCCGGCAGCGATCAACGACGGCACCGAGGCCAGCGCGCCCGGTGGGGTCCAGGCCAGCGCGTCCGCCAGGCTCGACGCGCCCGCCGGCACCCCGGTCTGATCACCGCCGGAGTTCAGCAGGGTGACGAAACCCATGTAGAGCACGAAGATCCCGAACCCGACAGCCATCCCCAGGTCCCGCCCGCGCCGACTCGTCATCAGCGCCGACATCGAGGTGGACGCGGCGCGGGACAGCACCACGCAGGTGATCAACTGGACCACGGCGCAGACCAGCGCGACAGGGAACACCGACCAGGGCACCCCGGTGGCCACCGCCGCGCCGAGCAGGATCACCATGTTGGCCAGCGGCAGGTAGCCGATCAACGACGCCGTCAGCAGCCCGCGCTGCAGGATCTGCGGTCGGATCGGCAACAGCGCGAACCGGTGCGGATCGATCGTCTCGTCGACGCCGAAGGCCACCAGCGGGCTCAGCACCCAGGCGACCAGCTGCACCACGAACAGCGTGACGACCACCGGCGTAGCGGCCTCCGGCACCGAGCGGAGCGCGGCCAGCCCGACGGTGATCAGGCCGACGAAGGCCACCGCCACGACGAATCCGATGATCATCCAGATTCGGGTGGCACCGCTTGTCGCTCGCAGCCTGCTGGTGACCAGACGCCATTTCAGGCTTGCGAAGATCCCAACCACGACAACCCCCCTTCGCCGACGTCCGCGGCGCCGATCAGGTGCAGGAAGGCGTCGTCCAGGCTGGCCGCCGAGCCGCGGACCTCCGCGAGATGGCCCGAGGCGATGATCTTCCCGGCGGCGATGACTGCGACGTGCGAGCACAGATCCTCGACCAGCGCCATCACGTGCGAGGAGAACAC
>DASQFG010000542.1:0-5387 GCA_035633315.1 Nakamurella sp.
GTCCGTCGGAAGGCCAGGCGACGCGGACCGATCACCGGCGCTCCGCCGCCGAGACCGCCGATCGCGCGGCCCCCAGAAACGAATCGAAACCGGCCGGGTCGGCCAGCGCGTCCCGGGAGACCACAGTGTCGACCGCCGCGCCGGCCAGGATCCGCTTCACAGGCACCTCACATTTCTTTCCGTTCAGGGTCCGCGGTACCACCGGGACAGGAACCACCGCACCGGGGACGTGCCGCGGTGACAACTCTGAACGGATCAGCGCGCGGAGCTTCGGCGTGACCTCTTGGAGGTCCGCTCCCTGATCCAGCACCACGAACAACAGCAGGTCTCCCTCGCCGGCGGAGGTGGAGGTGTCCACCACCATGGAGTCGACGACCTCCGGTACTGACTCCACTACGCGGTAGAACTCCGCCGTGCCCATCCGGACGCCGCCCCGATTCAGCGTGGCATCCGAACGACCCTCGATCACGCACGACCCGCGGGAGGTGATCCGGATCCAGTCGCCGTGCCGCCACATTCCTGGGTAGTCGGCGAAATAGGCGTCATGCAGCCGGGTGCCGTCATCGTCACCCCAGAAGAACACCGGCATGGACGGCATCGGCGCGGTGATCACCAACTCCCCGACTTCGTTGATCAGCGGGTCACCGCCCGGGGAGTACGCCTCGACCCTGGCACCCAACGCCCGGCAGGAGATCTCACCCATCCACACCGGCACGTTCGGGGCCGCGCCGACCACCGCCGTGCACAGGTCGGTGCCGCCGGACACCGACGCGATCTGGATGTCGGACCCGACAGCGTCGTGGATCCACCGGAACCCGTCGGTGCCCAGTGGCGAACCGGTGGAGCCGATGGTGCGCAGCGACGTCAGGTCCAGTGCGGCGGCCGGCGTCAGCCCGGCTTTGCGACAGGACGCGACGAACGGCGCGGACGTCCCGAAGTAGCTGATCCGATGACGTTCGACCAGGCGCCACAGGGTCATCATGTCCGGGAAGCCCGGACTGCCGTCGAACAGCACGATCGTCGCGCCCACCAGCAAACCGCCGACAAGGTAGTTCCACATCATCCAGCCGGTGGTGGTGTACCAGAAGAAGCGGTCGCCGGGACCGAGATCTGCTTGCAGGCCAGCGGTTTTCAAAGTCTCGAGGAGGATCCCGCCGACCGACTGGACGATCGGTTTGGGCAGCCCGGTGGTGCCGGAGGAGTACAGCACCCACAACGGCGCGGAGAAAGGGACGGGGATGTACTCCACGTCCGCTGGCTCGGCGACCAACTCGTCCCAGGTGGTCATGCCGTCCGGGGTCGGCGACCCCAGCACCGGGATGTGCACGGCGCCGGAGAGCCCCGGCAGCGCGGCGCGCAACTTGCCGACCGTCGCGCCGACGTCGAAGGCCTTGCCGCCGTAGCGGTATCCGTCGACGGCGATCAGCACCGTGGGCGAGATCTGGGTGAACCGATCGATCACCGAACCGGGACCGAAGTCCGGTGAACACGAGGACCACACGGCGCCCAGCGCAGAGGTCGCCAGGAAACCGACGAGTGCGTGCACCCCGTTGGGTGCCAGCGCCACCACCCGGTCGCCGACGCCCACGCCCATCCGGCGAAGCCCGGCCTGCGCTGCGCCGACCCGGCCGCGTAGATCGCCGAGGGTGATCAGCTGCTCGGTGCCGTCCTCCTGGACGTTGATGACGGCCAACTCGCCGTCGCCGGGGCAGGTGAGCGCGTGCTCGGCGTAGTTCAGTGTGCCGCCGGGAAACCAGTCGGCGCCCGGCATGATCTCCGCGGCCAGCGCCCGTTCCGGCTGAGAGTGCCACCGCACGCCGAAGTACTCCGCCACCGCGGACCAGAAGTCGCCGACGTCAGTGGTCGAGTACTCCCAGAGTGTCTGGTAATCAGGCAGGTTCGAACCGGTGCGAGCAGAGACGAACTCGGCGAAGTCGGTGATCCGGGCTCGGGCGATGCGATCGGGCCCGGGTTGCCAGAGCACCTCGGGGACGACGTCGGCCGGGCTCATATGTCGTTCCTACACCCGGGTTCCACGATCCAACGCCGACCTCGCAGGAGTGTTCGGCACAGCGACGCGCGCGTGACGGCCGGCCGAGCTATCGGCATGCCGCCCGCCTGGCGCATGCTCGGCTGGTGCGACAACGAGATCAGCCCCGCGAACCGGCGCGACCTCTGGTAGGAAGCGGCCCTGAGCCGGCGTCCGTGCCACCGACGTTAGAGTGCCGTGGGGCCCCGAAAACCGGCCAGGAGCACGGCACCGGTCGTCCCGGACCGCAGGTGCGGCACACCGCGACTCCGCTCCCGGGTTCCCCGCGCGCGATCGGCAACATCAGCAGATCCGGCTGACAAGGAGGTCACCGCATGACGGTCCGGACCAGAGCGGTGTTGGATTCGCTCCCTGCGTACGCTCCCGGCCGCTCCGTGCCCGGCGCCATCAAGCTGGCCTCGAACGAGCTGTCCTTCCCCACCTTGCCGGCGGTCGCCGCCGCCATCGCCGACGCCGTCGCCCACGAAACGGCGGGGATCAACCGCTATCCGGACATGGGTGCCCGGGCGCTGGTCCGAGCCCTTGCGGAGCACACCGGAGCGCCGGCCGACCACGTGATCGCCGGGAACGGGTCCGTCGCGCTGTGCCAGCAATTGGTGCAGGCGACCGCCGGCGAGGGCGACGAGGTGGTGTTCGGGTGGCGGTCGTTCGAGGCGTATCCGATCGTCACCCAGATCACCGGCGCCACCGCGGTCCGGGTCCCGGTGACGGTCGGGCATGAGCTCGACCTGTTCGCGCTGTCCGAGGCGGTCAATTGGCAGACCCGGTTGATCTTCGTCTGCACACCGAACAACCCGACCGGGACGGCCATTCGCCGTGATCAGTTCGCCGAATTCCTGGGAACCATTCCGCAGGACGTGCTGGTGGTGATCGACGAGGCCTACCGCGAATTCGACGTCAGCCCGCATTCACCCGACGGCCTGGATTTCGCGGTGAACCGGCCGAATGTGGTCTCGCTCCGGACGCTGTCGAAGGCGTACGGGCTGGCCGGCCTGCGGGTCGGGTACGCCGTCGGCGCCCCAGAGGTGATCACCGCCATGGGCAAGGTGGCCGTTCCTTTCTCGCTGAACACCCTGGCACAAGCGGCGGCGCTCGCCGCGCTGGCGGCGAAGGACGACCTGTCCCCCAGGTGGGAGCAGGTCGTCGCCGAGCGGGACCGGGTGACGGCGGCCCTGCTCGAGCAGGGCTACGAGGTTCCGCCGTCACAGGCGAACTTCGTCTGGCTGCCGCTGAAGGAACAGGCTGCCGACTTCGCCGCGCACTGTGAGTCGCACAAGGTGATCGTGCGGGCGTTCGCCGACGCCACCGGCGGCGTGCGGGTGACTATCGGGTCGCCGGAGGAGAACGACGTGTTCCTGACCGCGTCGGCCGGCTACTCCCGCTGATCCTGGCGCACGGCCTGGCCACCTCCGACGCGGACCGCCGGTTCCTGAACCGCCGGCTCGACGAACTGCCGCGCTGAGCACCGCTGTCGGGGTCCGGTCGCAGACTGGATGGCGTGTGGGTGTTGCACGTCGACATGGACCAGTTCATTGCCGCCGTCGAGATGCTCCGGCATCCCGAGCTGGCCGGGCTGCCGGTGGTGGTGGGTGGCGCCGGTGACCCGACGCAGCGCGGCGTCGTCGCGACCGCGTCGTACGCGGCCCGGGAGTTCGGCGTGCATTCCGGGATCCCGCTGCGCACCGCGCTGAAACGCTGCCCACAGGCGGTGTTCCTGCCCGCCGACAACTCCGCGTACGAGGAGGCGTCGGCGTCGGTGCAGCAGGTGTTGCGCTCCTTCGACGTCATCGTCGAGGTGATCGGCTGGGACGAGGCCTTTCTCGGCGCCGACACCGACGACCCCGAGTCCCTGGCCCGGGAGATCCAGGCCGCGGTGCTGGAGCAGACCGCGCTGCACTGTTCGATCGGCATCGGCGACAACACGTTGCGGGCCAAGCTCGCCACCGAGTTCGGCAAACCGGCCGGGGTGTACCGGCTGACCGCCGAGAACTGGGCCGAGGTGATGTTCGACCGTCCCACCAGATCGCTGTGGGGCATCGGCGCCAAGACCTCGCAGAAGTTGGCCGACCTCGGGTACGTGCTGGTCCGCGATCTCGCGGCGGCCGACCCAGCAGCTCTGGCCGAGCAGTTCGGACCCGCCACCGGCCCGTGGCTGGTCCAGCTGGCCAAGGGCCTCGGCCGCCGAACCGTCAACGGCGAGCCCTGGGTGCCACGGTCCCGCAGCCGCGAGACGACGTTCCAGCAGGACCTCACGGAGTGGGACGACGTGCGCGCGGAGGTCGCGTCGCTCGCCCGCCGGGTCTGTGCGGACGTCGCCGCCGACGGCCGGCCGGGGGCGCGGGTGGCGGTGAAAGTCCGGTTCGCCCCCTTCTTCACCTCGACGCACAGCGCGCGGCTGGCCTCCCCCACGCTCGATCCGGCGCTGGTCGAGTCGGCGGCGCTGGACGTGCTGGAGCGCTTCGAGCGCCGGCGGCCGGTGCGGCTGGTCGGTGTCCGGCTGGAGTTCGCGCCGGCTTGACCAGCGATGAGGGGCGTCGATCAGGCCGCCAGCAACCGCCACAACGCGATCAGGCCGAGCACCACGATCGCGGCGCGCAAGGCCACCGGCGACAGTTTGCGTCCGACACCGGCCCCGATGAACCCGCCTATCAGAGATCCCACCGCGATCAGACCCGCTGCGGCCCAGGCGATTCGGTCGTACGCGACGATCGTGTAGGCCGTCGCGGCGACCACATTGACGATCAGCACCAGCATGTTCTTGGCCGCGTTGATGCGCTGCATGCTCTCCGCGAGCAGCGCGCCCATCACGCCGACCAGCAGGATCCCCTGAGCCGCGGCGAAATAGCCGCCGTAGATGCCGACCAGGTAGGTCCCGATGATCAGCAGCACGAATTGGCCGCGACCCATCACCGCGTGATCCCGGCCGGCCGCCTCGGCCCGCCGGCGCAGGGCGGTCTGCAAACGCGGCTGGATGACGACCAGGATCAGCGCGATCACCAGCAGGACCGGGACGACCTTCTGAAAGGTGCTCTCCGGCAGGTGCAGCAGCAGCCAAGCACCGGTGATCGCACCGAGGAACGAGGCCGGTATCTGCCAGCGCAGCCGGGAACCCTGACCCTTGAGCTCCCGCCGGTAGCCCCAGGTCCCGGAGACATTGCCGGGCACCAGGCCGATGGCGTTGGACATGGTCGCGACCACCGGCGGGTAGCCGAACGCCAGCAGCGTCGGGAAGGTGACCAGGGTGCCCGACCCGACGATCGTGTTGATGGTGCCCGCCGCCACGCCGGCGAGGAAGATGGCGACGATCTCGAACGGGCTCACCCGGGCACCTTACGGC
>DASQFG010000543.1:0-3644 GCA_035633315.1 Nakamurella sp.
AGCGCGGCCTGCGCGATCACCGTTCCGGGACCGAACACCGCGACAGCGCCCGCATCGTGCAGCGCCGGGATGTCGGCCGGCGGGATGACGCCGCCGACCACGATCAGGATGTCCGGCCGGCCGAGGTCGGCCAGCGCGGCCCGCAGCGCCGGCACCAGCGTGAGGTGCCCGGCGGCCAGCGAATTGACCCCGACCACGTGCACGTCGTTGTCCACCGCCTGCTGCGCCACCTCACCGGGCGTGGAGAACAGCGGGCCGACGTCGACGTCGAAGCCGAGATCGGCAAAGGCGGTGACGACCACTTTCTGCCCGCGGTCGTGCCCGTCCTGGCCCATCTTGGCGATCAGGATCCGGGGCCGGCGGCCCTCCGCCTCCGCGAACGCAGCGGTGGCGGCGAGCACGGCGTCGACCGACTTGTTGGCGTCGGCAGTGCCGGACTTGTCGACCTCGGACCGGTACACCCCGGAAATCGTACGGACCACCGCGGTGTGCCGTCCGTAGACCTTCTCCAGCGCATCGGAGATCTCCCCGACGGTGGCCTTGGCTCGGGCCGCGTCGATGGCGAGCGCGAGCAGGTTCCCGGACAGGTCATCGGCGTCGGGCGTCCGACCGGCCGAGCCGGAATCGGACCGGGCGGCGGCGTTGGACAACGCGTCCAGCGCGGCCAGCACCCGCGCCGGGTCACGCTCGGCTCGCAGCCGCTCCAGCTTCTCGATCTGGGCGGCGCGGACGGCGGTGTTGTCCACCGCACGCACATCCAGCGGTTCCTCGTCGGTCAGCGGGAA
Organism: Nakamurella sp.; assembly: GCA_035633315.1. Classification (GTDB taxonomy): domain Bacteria; phylum Actinomycetota; class Actinomycetes; order Mycobacteriales; family Nakamurellaceae; genus Nakamurella. The sequence continues at coordinate 786 of DASQFG010000543.1, forward strand.
GGTGTTGATGCCGATGACGACCTGCGCGCCGGCGTCGATCCGGGCCTGGGTGCGGGCCGCGGCCTCCTCGATGCGCATCTTCGGAATGCCCGCCTCGATGGCCTTGGCCATGCCGCCGGCCTGCTCCACCTCGGTGATGTGCTCCCAGGCCCGCTCGGCGAGATCGTGGGTGAGCTTTTCGACGTAGTACGAGCCGCCCCAGGCGTCGATGATCGCGGTGGTCCCGGATTCCTGTTGCAGCAACAGTTGGGTGTTGCGGGCGATCCGCGCGGAGAAGTCGGTGGGCAGCGCGATCGCCTCGTCCAGGGCATTGGTGTGCAACGACTGGGTATGCCCCTGGGTCGCGGCCATCGCCTCGATGCAGGTGCGCGCGACATTGTTGAACGGGTCCTGGGCGGTCAGCGACCAACCGGACGTCTGGCAATGTGCCCGCAGGGACAGCGATTTCGGGTTCTTCGGCTGGAAATCGCCGACCAATCGACACCACAACGCCCGGGCCGCGCGGAGTTTCGCGACCTCCATGAAGAAGTTCATCCCGATCGCCCAGAAGAAGCTGAGCCGGGGCGCGAACTGGTCGATGGACAGCCCCGCGCCCAGGCCTGCACGGAGGTAGTCCACGCCGTCCGCGAGCGTGTACGCCAGCTCGAGATCGGCGGTCGCACCGGCTTCCTGCATGTGGTATCCGGAAATCGAGATCGAGTTGAACGAGGGCATTCTCGAAGCGGTGTAGGCGAAGATGTCGGACACGATCCGGAGCGACGGTTCCGGCGGGTAGATGTAGGTGTTGCGGACCATGAACTCCTTGAGGATGTCGTTCTGGATGGTCCCGGCCAGCTTCTCCGGCGGCACACCCTGTTCCTCCGCGGCCACCACGTACAGCGCCAGGATCGGCAGCACCGCGCCGTTCATCGTCATCGATACGCTGATCTGCCCCAGCGGGATCCGGTCGAACAGTTCCCGCATGTCGTAGATCGAGTCGATCGCCACGCCGGCCATTCCGACGTCACCGGCCACCCGGGGGTGATCGGAGTCGTAGCCGCGATGGGTGGCCAGGTCGAACGCCACCGACAGGCCCTTCTGCCCGGCGGCCAGGTTGCGGCGGTAGAACGCGTTGGATTCCGAGGCCGTGGAGAACCCCGCGTACTGCCGGATCGTCCATGGCTGGGTGGTGTACATCGTCGGGTACGGGCCGCGCAGGAACGGCGGCAGACCGGGGTAGGTGTCCAGGCAGTCCAGGCCCGCGACATCGTCGGCGGAGTAGAGCCGTTGCACCGCAAGCCCTTCCGGGGAGATCCACGGCTCCGCGGGGGCGGTATCGGTGCCGGGCACAGTGGGCACAGTGGGCACAGTGGGCACAGTGGGCGCCGGGGGGGCAGTGGGCGCAGCGGGGACCGCCTGATCGTGCAACGGCAGGTCGGCGAAGCTGTCGGGAACGGTCATCGGGCGACTCCTGCCGGTTCGAGGTGGGCGCGGGTCCGCCGCAGGAAGCCCAGCACGTCCTCGCCCATGGCGACGTGATCGTCGACCAGGCCGGCCAGGTCGGCCGCTGGTCCAGCGGGCCGTCCGGCCAGCACCACCCACCGGGCGCCGGCGGCACGCAGGGCGGCGATCACCTCCGGCCCGAGATCGCCGTAGGCGGCGTCGGTTCCGGCCAGGCAGGCAACCGGTGCGTGGGTCGGCCGGTAGGCGTCGAGGACGTCCGCGGCGCTGCTGGTGGGACCGGCGGTGACGGTGTCCACCCCACCCGCGGTGAACAGGTTGGCGGCGAACGAGGCCCGGGCCGTGTGCTCGGCCAGCGGTCCCAATGTCGCCAGGAAGACGGGTCCGGCGGCCGGGTGATCGCGCAAATCCTCGAATTCCGCGGCCCAGCGCTCGCCGTGCCCGACCGGCGCGGGCGGCGTGCGCTGCGGCAGCACCTCGTCGCGGTGCGGGAATTCGCTCACCCCGGTGATCGGAATCCGCCGGTGCGCGATCCGGACCCGGCGCTCGCGCGCGGTCGACGCCCAGCGGGCGCGCAGCGAACCATCACCCACCACTTGCGAAATGCCGCCATCGCGCTCGATGCGGGCGAACTCGGCCCAGGCGGCGTCGGCGATCTTCGCGGTCAGCATTTCCACCGCGTAAGCGCCTGCCGCCGGATCGGCGACCTCGGCGACGTGCGCCTCGGAGATCAGTAGTGAGGAGATGTTCCTGGCCAACCGCCGGCCGAGAGTCTCCGGCACGCCGAGCGCGGCGTCGAACGGCAGCACTGTCACCGCATCCGCGCCGCCGATGCCGGCGGAGAAGGCGGCGACCGTGGTGCGCATCAGATTCACCCAGGGGTCGTACCTGGTCATCATCGGCCCGGATGTGACGGCGTGCTGCGGCTGGCCCCGATCGGCGGGATCCGCGCCGGACAGTTCTGCCACTCGATGCCAGAGCGTCCGCGCCGCGCGGAACTTGGCGATCGTGACGAACTGTTCGCCGGTGGCCGCGTACCGGAATTCTATGAGCCGCAACGCATCCCGCACACTCATGCCGGCCCGGGTGAGCAGCCGAAGGTATTCGGCGCCGGCGGCCAGCGTGTATCCCAGTTCGGCCACGTCGCCGGCGCCGGCAGCATGTGCCACCGTGCCGTCGACGACAATCGCTCGGACGCCCAGATCGTTTGCCAGTGAAGCGATCTCGGACAGCTCGGCGGTCAGGTCCGCACCACGCCCGACCCGGGCGAGGGGGTCGGCACCCAGATTGGTGCCCGGCGCGGGTGCGACGCCGCGGGTCCGGAGCACGTCCGCGAACGACCGGGCGACAGCGAGATCGCCGACGTCACCGACCGGTTGCAGCACCACCGGCGCCATGTCCAGGTACACCCCGTCCAGG
>DASQFG010000544.1:0-1763 GCA_035633315.1 Nakamurella sp.
GCCCGCTGCGCTCGAAGCGTGATCAATACTTCTGGCCCTTTGACGTCGCGCAGCGACACAGGATGGCCAGAAACGTTGACCAACCGGTTTGTGGCAACCCGGCGCCGGGCCCGTGCCGATGGCACACGCGTGCGCGGCGAACAGGTCAACCCGGACCGGCTGCGCAGGGGACAATGACCCGGTGAGTGCTCCCGCGACGTTCTACGACGAGATCGGCGGTCATCCGGTGTTCACCGGGATCGTGTCCCGGTTCTATGCGGCCGTTGCGCAGGACCCGGTGCTGCGCCCCTTGTATCCGGAGGCCGACCTCGGGCCTGCCGAAGTCCGGCTGCGGATGTTCCTGGAACAGTACTGGGGCGGCCCCAGGACGTACTCCGACCAGCGAGGACACCCCCGGCTGCGGATGCGGCACGCGCCGTTCGTCATCGGCCGCCGGGAACGTGATCACTGGCTAACGGCCATGCGGATCGCTGTCGACGGCGCGGACCTGGACCCGGCCCACCGGGAGCGGCTGTGGGCTTACCTGGAAATGGCCGCCGACAGCATGGTGAACACGCTGAGTTGATCGATGCCCCGATCGGGGCATCCTTGGTCGAAGCGCGCGCCATGACGCTGGCGCGGGGGTCGCCGGTGGTCTGATGAGCTGTGCGACGGATCACCCCCCTGGCCGCCCTGCTGTGCGCGGTGGCCGTCGCGGTGTCCGGTTGCGCCGGGTCTGCGGCGGCGGCGGCGGGATCCCTGGCCAGCGTGGGGAATTCGGTGCGGAGCGGTACCCCGACGGTGGCGGCTGAAGATCCCTCGGCGAACCCCTCGATCGCGGTCGGCGGGTCGGGCGGGACCGGGGAGGCCGGTGCCAAGACCGCACCGGCACCGCAAGGGCCGGCCGGCGCGATCGCCCCGGTGGTGACGGCTCCCTCGCTCGTCGAACCCTCGCCGACGGCTGCATCTCCCCCGGCCGGATCGCCGGCCGGGGCCTCCGGCCCGGCCTCGCCGCCCGCAGCGCCGCCGACCGCTCCGGCACCCGCACCCGCGGATCCGGCCCCCGCACCAGCCCCCGCTGCCCCAGCCCCGGAACCGGCCGCTCCGCCGGCGCCCACTGCCGTGGAGCCGCCGTACAACACCGTGCTCGGCTGGCATGGATCCGACAAGGTCGCCTACCTGAGCTTCGACGACGGCCCCGGCCCGTACACGGGCCGGATCCTCGACGAGCTCGCCGGCGCCGGTGTCAAGGCGACGTTCTGCGAGGTCGGGCAGAAGGTCGCGGAGAACCCTGCGCTGGCGCAGCGCGTCGTCGCCGAGGGGCACACCCTGTGCAACCACTCCTGGGACCACCATTCGCCGTTCGACGCGTTGGCCCCGGCCGACATCGACGCCGAGATCGGCCAGACCCAGCAGGCCATGGTGGCGGCTACCGGTACCACCGCGCGGTACTTCCGGGCACCGGAGGGCCGGTTCGGCGCGCCGGACGGCCAGGTCCTGCTGGCCTGCCAACGGGCCAGGACGATCCCGCTGGCCTGGCGCGTTGACCCCCTGGACTGGAAGAAACCCGGTGTGGCAGCCATCGTGACGAATGCGCTGAGCGCCGTCACGCCCGGCGCGGTGATCCTGCTGCACGACGGCGGTGGCGACGACCGTGAGCAGACGATCGCCGCGCTGCCCGGGATCATCTCCGGGCTGCAGGCGGCGGGATACGCCCTCGCGGCGCTGCCCCCCGACCCCATCGGCTGAGCTTCGGGCCGAACCACCTGCTGAGCGGCAGGGAT
>DASQFG010000545.1:0-4671 GCA_035633315.1 Nakamurella sp.
CTCGGCGGGGTGATCGACGATCAACCGGATCTGATCCACGTGTCCATCCCCGCGGAGCGGAGGGTGCGTTCCCACCGCGGCGTGCGAATCCATCGCGCCAGGGAGTTCGCCCATTCCGTGCATCCCGCTGCACAACCTCCCCGCAGCCGGGTGGAGTGCGCGGTTGCTCGACGTCAGCCAAACGGCGTCACCCGCCATCGTCGTCGATGTCGTCCTGCGGGCGGTTCAGCGGCGGCTGACCACAGCGCTCCGCCTGCGTGAGGCATTGTCATCGCGCTCGCGACACCGTCACCGCTCGTTGTTGACGGACGTCCTGGCGGATGCCGAGGGCGGTGCCCATTCCATGCTCGAGTGGCGCTACCTGCGTGACGTTGAACGCCCCCACCGATTGCCATCGGGGCGGCGCAATCATGCCGAACGCGGCACGGACGGCAGCAATGTGTATCGCGACGTGCGGTATCGGCAGTGGGGCACCGTGGTCGAGCTGGACGGGCGTGCCGCCCACCCGGCCGACCAGGCGTTTCGCGGTCATCGGCGGGACAATGCCGCTGCGGTGGCCGGCGCCGTCGTGCTGCGCTACGGCTGCCGCGATGTCGTCGGGAATCCCTGCAAGGTGGCTGCCGAGGTGGAAGCTGTGCTGGCGGCACGGGGCTGGTCCGGTTCGCCGACTCCCTGCGGGCCCGGGTGCTGCGTGCGCCAACGGCCGCGCCCCACTCGCACCTCTCTTCGCCGACCAGACTGCCGGCGCAGACCCATGATTGCGGACGATCGGCTCGACATGGCGAACCGATCATCCACGCTCAGCGCTCGCGCAACCAAGAGATGCCTCCGGCGCTACCCTCTGCCCATGCCCGCCGCCCCGACCCCGGCGATCGCCGCACTGGTGAAAGCGAAGGTCCCGCACACCCTGCACCCCTACCACCACGACCCGTCGACCACGGCGTTCGGCGACGAGGTGGTCACGGCGCTGGGCTGGGACCCCGAGCGGGTGTTCAAGACGCTGGTTGCCGCCGTCGACGGCGCGCTGACCGTTGGCATCGTCCCGGTCGCGGCGCAGCTGGACATGAAGGCGCTGGCGGCGGCGGCAGGCGGGAAGAAGGCGCAACTGGCGAAAGTGGCCGACGCGGAGCGCTCGTCGGGCTACGTGGCGGGCGGGATCTCGCCGCTGGGGCAGCGCAAGGCCCTGCCGACCGTCGTCGACAGCAGCGCGGAACAGTTCGCGACCATCCTGGTCAGCGCCGGGAAACGCGGACTGCAGGTGGAACTCGCTCCGACAGGTTTGATCGGGTTGTGTCACGCGAAGGTCGCCGTCATCGCCATCATCTGACTCACTGTGGCTGGCCCTACACAGCCGGATGAGTGATGATCACCTAGTTCGGACTGGCCGCGCGCCCACTGCGCGGCCCTGGCAGCGGAACAACGGCCCGTGATCGCAGCAAAGGGGGACGGGGATGAGCCAACCGCCCGTTCGGCCGGTACCGCAGCCGCCTGGAAGGCCTTCCTCTGGTCCGCCCCGTTCCGCAGGGCCCGATCCGCGGCGAAGTCCAGCCACCGCACCCGGGGACCTCACCCAGGCACTCGTCGACACCGACATCTGGACAGACGAGATGGTCGCCCGCGCCGGCATCCCGATCATCGACTCCAGGTTCGTGACGGTCGGCGGCGGCATCGGGTCCTTCGTCACCGTGGACTACCTGCGGGTCTACGGTGTACCCGCGGCGGATATCACGGTGCTCACCCAGCTGGAGACCCCGTGGTCGAGTTATGAGTACTTGACCCGGGTCTCGCAGATCCCGCGCGGTGAGCGGCTGCGCTCGGACTCGAAATCGACCCCGGACAACATCTGGGGATTCCCCAGTTATGCGGTCCGCGAGGCGCTCGCCGCGAAGTCGGTCAAGGACTTCGTCACGCCGCTGTGGAATGTGCTGACCGAACCCATCCTGTCGGACTACTACACCCCGAAGGCCGGCCAGGCCTTCGAGAGCATGGAACGCGAGCACGACCGCATCGGTTACCCGCAGTGCGTCCGCAAGGGGCAGGTGCGGATGGTCCGGCGGCGCAGGGAGGGCGGCTACTTCACCATTCTGACCCCGCCGGTGGGTGCCACCCCGACCCGGCGGCTCGCCTACCGCAGCCCGTACGTGCACATCGCGATCGGCTACCCGGGCCTGAAACTGCTGCCGGACTTGCAGCGCTATCGCGAGTACTACCGGGATCCGTCCAAGGTGGTCAACGCCTACGAGCCGCACGAGCAGGTCTACCAGCAACTCGCTCTGCGACCGGGCACGGTGGTGATCCGCGGCGGCGGCATCGTGGCGTCCCGGGTGCTGCAACGGCTCATCGACGACCGCGACCGGCTGGGTCTGCAAACCCAGATCGTCCATGTGTTCCGGACCTACGTGACCGGTGCGCACGGGCCGAACATCTTCATGCGCCGCAAGGGCGGTGAGGGCTGGGCGTACCAGGGATTCAACTACCCCAAGTCGGTCTGGGGCGGGCAGCTCAAGGCCAAGATCCGGGGCCTGGAAGGCGAGGAACGTGCCGAGGCCTACAAGCTGATGGGCGGAACCAACACACCGGTCCGGAAGTTGTGGCAGTCGCAGCTGGCACGAGGGCGGAGCGAGGGCTGGTACCGGACCGTGGTCGGCGAGGTGACCGAACTGCGGCCCGGTCGCGGCAACCAGGGTGTGGTCACCTTCCTGAAAACTCAGCAAGGGCCCCTGGAGGTCTATTCGGACTTCGTCATCGATTGCACCGGGTTGGAGGCCGACATCCGTGAGCACCGGGTGCTGGCCGACCTGATGGATCACGGCGGCGCCGGCCGCAATCCCGTCGGCCGGCTGGACGTGGACCGCAACTTCGAGGTGATCGGCACCCGCAGCCAGCCGGGCAAGATGTACGCCTCCGGCAGCGCCACCCTCGGCGGCTACTTCCCCGGCGTGGACACCTTCCTCGGCCTGCAGATCGCGGCCCAGGAGATCTGCGACGATCTGGCGAAACTCGGGTTCTGCCCACGGTTCGGGATGGTTGCCTCGACGAAGCAGTGGTGGCGCTGGGCGCGCCACCGGAAGATCTAGGGGCAAGCGTGGTCCCCACCCTGTACGGGCGGATTCAGACCCGGATCGTGCTGCTGGCCGTCGTCGGCGGATTGTGGACGTTGATCATCACGCCGTTGCTGCCAACCGGTGAGTCGCTCGGCGCCTCCTACCGGACCACCTATGCGGTGCTGCTGGCCGTTCTCGTACTCGGCGTGCTGTGGGAATTCCTGTACCACTTCCTGCAACAGTTCCGCTGGGAGAAGGACTGGCCGACGTTCTTCGGGTTGCTGACCATGATCAACGAGGGCCTGCTGCTCTGGCTGCTGATCAAGGCCGGCGCTGTGCCGGGAGTCGGCGACGTGCCATTGTCGGCCTATCTGATCCAGTTCGTCAGCACCTGGCTGGTGGTCTGGCTGGTGGCCAACGGGCCTGTTCAGGTCTTCTTCGTGCGCTGGCGATTCCGGGGAGGACGGTTCTGGTGACCGCGAGCTTCGACGACGTCCGCGGCGAGGTGCTCTCCGGGTCGCACCTGGTGCTGCGCGTTCCCGGCATCGTCGCCTTGATCCGGCGCGACGAGGGCGCCGGGCAGGCCGCGTCCGCCGACCTGCTGTCGTTGATCAGGGACGCCGCCAGGGAGAGCGGGGCCACCCCCGGGCGGGAACTGGCGCTGCGGCTGACCAGGTGGGTGGTGGTGACCGGCGCGGTCCCGGGCTTCGGCACCGTCTCGGCGACCGAAGACGGCATCGCGGTGTTCCTGCACGGTGACGTCAGCCTGACCGAACTGCCCGGGCCGGACGCCGACGATCACGATCTGCTGCACCTGTCCGGCCGGACCGCGGCGTTCACGGTTGACCGTTTGCTGCCCTGGCCGGACAACCCCATCGCGCTCGCGGCCGGTGCCGCTCCCGAAGCGGAGGGTCCCACGGCCATCGGCGTGCTCGGGTGGTCCGGACTGGTCCAGGGCCTGGTACTCGGTGACGGGATCGTGCTGGGCAGCCGTGCCAGCGCAGCGCCGGCCCCGGGGGGACGGCATCAGGCCGGCGCCCCGGCTGAAGGTGCGGCCCAGGAGTCGGAGCCGCGATCGGCAGAGTTCGACGCGGGCGCGACGCAGGCCCATCCCGACGCCCGGCCGAGCGCGGACACCGATCCGGTGACGCCCCTTCCCGACGCTTCAGCGGTTCAGGGTTCGCCCGCCCAGGTTCTCCCGGGTCCGCGGGCCTCCCGGCCAGCCGCGTACCCGGCTGCACCGAACCCCGCGGACCCGGGACCGCTGTTCCCGCCGACCCCGGTCCCGCCCGCCGCGGGTGCTCCCCCTGCCGCTGGTAAACCGCCCGCTGGTAAACCGCCCGCTGGTCCGCCGGTCCCGAGCCCACCGGTCCCGAGCCCACCGGCCGCTGGTCCACCGGTCCCGAGCCCACCGGATCCGGGACCTCCGCTTCCGGTTCCGCCCGGCGCGGCCCCGCCGAAGCTACGGCGGCCTGGGCTGTCCGAGCAGATCCACGGATCCCACCGGCACGAGGCTCGCCGACCGCCGCTGCCGGTCGCGGGCGCGAAGGTGGCGGCGCCGCGGCCTGGTGCCCGCGACCAGCCGTCGCACGTGGTCGTCAAGGGCTTCCGCTGCTCGCGCAACCAC
>DASQFG010000546.1:0-6784 GCA_035633315.1 Nakamurella sp.
ATCGCGATGGCCGCGACGACGATCACCGCGATCCAGATCACCGTCTCCGACGTCATGTTCCCGCGGTCGTTGTCCTGGCGCGCAGTGCCATCACCCGGTGGGTGACCCACGCCCGGACTATGTCCAATTCCATTTTCAGCATGCTGCTGTTCCTCTCTCGGCGGTGGTGATCTCGGTGGCGGTGATCTAGGTGGCGGTGATCTCGGTGGCGGCGATCTGGGTGGCGGCGGTGATCTGGGTGGCGGCGATCTGGGTGGCGGTGATGATCTCGGTGGCGGTGGTGATCTCGGTGGCGGTGATCTGGATGGCGGTGATCTGGGTGGTGCTGCGGGATGTCGGTGTACGTGGGGGTCAGAAGCTCATGACGGCGACCACGGCGGGGTAGCCGAGGAAGACGATGAAACCCAGGCCGATGAGGATCTGCGCGATCCGCATGGACTGGTCGGCCTTGCCGGCCTTGCCCTGCAGGTCCGCGAGTTCATGCCGGCGCATGGTCTGGGCGCGGGCGGTGAGGGTGGAGCGGACCCGGGCGCCGTCGTGGGACACCAACGCGATCAGCTGCCCGAGGTCCCGCAGTTCACCGACGCCGATCCGCTGGCCGAGGTCGGCCAGCGCGGTCCACGGGCTGCGCCCGGCGCGGGTGGCCCGGTACAGGGTGTCCCTGATCAGCGCGAGCGGCCAGCCGATGCCGATCCGCGCCGCCGACGGCAACGCTTCCGCCGGCGCGGCGGACCCGGCCATCTCCAGGGCCACCAGGTCCAGGTAGGCGCCCAGCGCGCGGCGGAACTCCGCGCGCCGAGTGGCCGCCTCCCGCCGGGCCTCCAGGTCGGGCAGGAAGAACATCACCGCTCCGAACCCCACGCCTACCACCACGGGCGCGCCGACCGGCAGGGTGACGCCGGCCGCCGAACCGATGACGGCGGCGCCGACCACGCCGACGACCAGGCCGCCGCCGGCGAGCAGGACCTTGCGGCCCAGCGCCTGCTCGAAGCTGCGGCCGGTCACCGCGAGGTCCTGCCGCAGGCTGGTGTAGGCGATGCCGCGGCGCCCAAGCCGGGTGGCCAGCCACGCTCCGGCCCGGGACCGCACCGACGCCAGCCGCCCGGCCCGGGCCGGGCCAGGTGCGGCCGTGGGGTGCGCAGCGCCGCCGGCCGCGTGCAGGGCGTCCAGCCGGGCCAACTGGACCAGCGGCGCCGTGGTCGGCGGCGCGATCCGCAGCAGCATCCCGAACACGACGGCCCCGAGGACCGCGCCGATCCCGACCGCGGCGATCACCGGATCACCACCCGGCGGTCCGGTGTCGGGTCCTGCTCGAGCATCCCGGCGAGCAGCTCGGTGTCCGCCGGGTCCGGGCGCTGCCCGGGGCGGGCCAGGAACGCGGCCACCGGCTCGGATTCGGACAGCTTGCGCATCCAGGCGAACCCGGCCCCGAAGATGCCGACCACGACCGCGAGGGCGACCTGCCCGGCGGGGCTGCCGTACGGGGCGATGTAGGCGCGGCTGAACAGCACCAGGAACGCCGCGAAGCTGACGGTGACGACGATGACGATCTGCACCCCGCGGCGCAGCTGCGCCCGGCCGGCGTAGATCTTGCGGCGCATTTCCAGCTCTTCCCGGGCGGCGGTGGCCAGGCCGGTGAGCACCTCACCGAGCCGGTCGCCGCGGCGCCTGGTGTTCAGGATCAGCGCGGCGATCACCAGGTCCGCCGACGGGTCGTCCATTTCCGCGGCCAGGTTCAGCAGCGCCTTGTCCATCGGCACCCGCGCCCTGATCTGCCCGACCAGTCGCACCAGCGCGGGCCGGATCAGCGGCGGCGCGTTCACCGTCGAGGCGGGGATGGCGTGTTCCAGGCCGGCGTGCGCGGCGATGGTGTCCCGCAACGACTCGGTCCAGGTGACCAGGGCCTGAAGGGACGCGATCTGCCGCTGCTCGGCGTGAGCGCCGCCGAACAGCTTCGGCCACAGCAGCACCAGCGCGGCCAGGCCGGCGGCGGCGACCGGCCAGCGGGTCACCGCCAACGTCACCGCGGCCACGCACCCCGCGCCCAGCATCCGGGCGGCCAGCGCCGGGGACCGCGCCGCCGCAACCCACCCGGCGATCCGCGACGGCGGCCGGGTCGGGTCCACCACCACGCCCCGCAGGCCGGCCACGATCAGCAGGACCCCGGCGGCGACGCCGGCGCCGAGCAGCGCCGGAAACCAGACGGAGGCCATCAGCGGCCCTCGTACACGAAATGTGCGGCGGTGTCGTCGTACCCGGCGTCCGCCAGGTCGTCGGCGCGGCCGCCGCTGATCGACACGTCCAGCGCCCGGACCGCCCGGCCGTCGACGCCGGAGGCGGTGAAGATGGCCGAGCTGGCGACCCGGCCGTCCGGTGCGCCCGCGACCTCGAGCACCGTGGCGACGCACCGGCGGCCGCCGAGGCGGCGGTTCTTCCCGATGAACACCACGAAGTCCACGGCCCCGGCGATCAATGACTGCGCCACCGGGTAATCGACCTTTTCGTATTGGCCGGCGTATTGCGCTAGTTTGGCGAAGACATCCAGGGCCGAGCGGGAATGAATGGTCGACAGGCTCCCGTTGTTGCCCTGACTCATGGCGGACAGCATCTCCACCACCTCCGGGCCCAGCACTTCTCCGACGATGACCCGGGACGGGTTGTGCCGGCGGGTGCGGCGCACCAATTCCCGGATCGTCAGGCCGCCGTGACCGTCGGCGTCGGGCAGCACCTCTTCCAACTCGACCACGTCCAGGTGCAGCTCCGGGTGCCGGCGCAGGCCCAGCTCCAGGGACCGTTCCACGGTGATCAGCCGCTCGTAGGCCTCGATGCAGTTGATCAACGCGCGGAGCAGGGTCGTCTTGCCGGCGTCGGTCGCCCCGGCCACGACGATGTTCATCCGCGCCCTGACCGCCGCGGCAAGGAAGCAGGCGAGCTGGTCATCGATGGTGCCCAGGTCCACCAGCTTCCGAAGGAACATCTGCGGGTAGCGGTTCCGCCGGATGCTGACGATGGGCCGTTCGGAGGCGGACATCACCGCGGACAGCCGGGAACCGTCCGGCAGCCGCAGGTCCAGCTCCGGGTTCGCCCGGGTGAACGGTCGGGCGTTCATCGACGCGTACGCCGCCAGGTTCGCCACGATGCCGATCAGGTCGTCATCGGTCGCCGCGATCGGGGAATGCCGGACCTTGCCGCGGTGATCGGCGTAGGTGACCCACACCTCGTCGCAGCCGTTGATGTCGATGTTTTCGATCGCATTGTCGTCGAGCAGATCCTGCAATTCCCCCGCTCTATACATGGCGGCGTCGATCGCCATCATCAACCGCATGTCATAGCCGGTGTCCGCGGGCAATTCCCCGCCGCCGGCCAGCACCTGCGCCTGGTGGCGTTGCACCGCTGCGCTGATCACGCTGAACCCGAACTGCTGTTCATCCTCCGGCGGCAGCTCCGGCTCGCCGGCACGCTCGCGGCGCTGCCGGGCGCGGGTCATCTCATCGGCGACCTGCTCCCGCAACGCCCGCACCAGCTGCGGATCCACTGCCACCGCGCTCACGGTCGGGCCTCCTGCATCTCGGTGCGAGCGTCGGCCGGTACGGGCCCGTCGTCCAGCTGCGACCGCCCGGGTGCCGGTGACATCGGTTCAGCAGCAACGGATGCGGTCGAGTCAGCTGCGGAGGTGGCGGGGATCAGCGACGGCCACGTCGCCAGCGCCGACCCGGCGACCGCCCGGACCGAACGGAGCAGGTCGCTGCCGGCGAACCGGCGGTTCAGCTGCCCCGCCCACAGGCCCTGCGCGCCCGCCGGGTCGTGCGCGAGGTACCCGACCACCGGTGCCGGTGACCCGATCGACGCCAGCACCTGACGGACCTGATCGGAGTTGAACTGGCGGCGCTTGGCCGGGCCGGTCGCCACCACCCCCACCGGGCCACGGTCCCGGCCCGGGTCGCCCAGCGAACCGGTGAGTTCGGCCACCCGGTCCCGCAGGTGCGCCAGGGACTCCAGGTCCACCCGCGTCACCAGCAGCACCGCGGTCGACGCGCGGGCCACCGGCAGCACCGGGTTATCGGGCTGCAACCGGCCCAGGTCCGCGATCACGGTCCCCGGCCAGGCCGCCAACTCGCCGGCCAGCTGCGGCCACAACGACCGCAGCGAGCTGAACCGGTCCGCCGACAACGCGCCCGGCACCACCGGCACCCCCAGCGACGTGGACTGCGCGAACGGTAGCGGCCCGGCAGCGCTCAACCCCAACCTGGCCGCGGTGGCCAGCTGCGCGATCGACGGGCTGGGCGAGAGCCGCACCGCTCCACCCGCGGGCCCGGCGGTCCACAGCCGGAACGGCAGGTCACCGCCGGCGGTGTCCGCGTCCAGCACCACCCGCTGCCCCGGCCACACCACACCCAGCGCGGCCGCCAGGGTGCTCACCCCCGGTGAACCCTTGTCCGAGCACACCGAGACGATCATGTCGCCGGCACCTTCACCAGCGCCGCGGCGCCGGCGCCGCTCGCCCCCGCCACCGCCGCGGCCTGCCCGGCCGGGACCAGCAACGTCAGCAGCGTCGCGCCGGCCTGCACCGGGTCCGGGACCGCCGCGAACACCGTCGCCCTGTCCACCACGACGTCCGGGACCGCGGCCGCGCCGGCGGTGGCCGCCGCCGGCAGCCGCAGCACCTGCACCGTGTCACCCGGCACCAGCCCGTCCGCCGGTTGCTGCCCGCCCTTCACCGCGACCCCGACCTGCACCACACCGGGCGGGGTCGGGTCGACGTCGGTGACCATCGACCGCTGCAACACCGTGTCCGGCAGCAACCCGACCGCCGCCCGCTGCCCGACCACGGACTCCAGGTTCGCGCCGGCGATCGCGGTGATGTCCCCGGCGACGTCGACCGTGGACAGATCCGACCGTGCGATCAGCTGCCCGGCCGGGACCGTCGCGGTCACCACCACCACCGGGGCCTTCTGGCCGGCCGTGGAATACAGGTACCCGAACGCCGCGCCCAACCCGATGACCAGCACCGCACCCAGCGCCGCGTACCCGGTGCGCCGCTGCCTGGTCGGCAGCGGCGTCCGCACCACCGGCGGCGACCCACCCAGCGGCGGAGCCGTCGCCGCGCCGTTCACCGCCGAGGTTCCCGGGCCGCGTGTCGTCGTCGAAGCCTTCACCGGTTCACCACCACCTGAATCTGTTCCACCAGGAACGTCGAATCGGACTGGGTGGTCAGCGCCGGGAACGTGCCGCCGGCCCCGGTGCTGCTGCTCCACCCGACCGACCATGCGATGCCGGTCCTCGCCGTCAACGGGCCGTTCGCCGTCACCGACCGGTACATGTACGCGCAGCCGCCGCCGGTCGGCGCGGTGTTGCCGTCGGCCTCGGTCCACGGCCGGCCCGGACCCGGGCAGGTCACCGCCGTGTCCCCGTTGCCCGGGTCGAACACCAGCGCCGTCGGGGTCGCGGTCACCGTCGCCGACACCCCACGCAGATCCACCGTGCGCTGCAGCGGCTGCCAGTCGTCCACCCACACCCACGTGTGCAACCCCACCCACGTGTAGGGCAGGCCCCCGTTGTCCGGGTCCGAGTTGGTCTCCGGCGGGGACCGCCGCGCCGCCGGCTTCGGCACCGTCAACTCCGTGTACGCCTGCTGCGCCAACACCGCCGGATCCGGCGGCGGCGGTGGGGGCGCAACTACGGCGGGATCCCCCGGTGCCGGATTCGGCACATATAGGTACACCACGGGACCATTGCAGGGGTCCATCAGCAACGTCCCAGTGGCCGGGTCGTTGCCACCCCACGAAGGGCTGGTCGCCGGCTGCACGGTGACCCGAAAACCGCACTCCCCAGGATTCCCAACACCAGCAACGGCCACACCGTTGTTTCCCTTGAATCGCTCACGGGCAGACTCGGTGGCTCCCGCGCCCACCGCCGTGGAACCCGTATCCGACAGAGCCACGGCAACCGCAGCTTCGATGGCGGCGATTTGTCCGGCGGACAACGTTCCGTCTTTACCCGCACTCTCGAGCGTAAGGGTGACTTTGTCGTCTGCAAGCGCGCCAAAACCTGGGAGTACCTCAACAGGCGGATCGCTGTCCTGAGGGCCGCCGCGGGCAGCACCAGCGCCGCCGATGAGCAGTATCCCGACTAGAGCGATTGCACTGGTCGCTCGAGTCCTCCAACTCAGCACGGTTCGTCCGAGAGGTAATACACCTGCTGGACCCGCCAAATACCATCGTCGCCCTTAGCCAGTTGGCCCTGCAGATGATCCTTCGCAACGCCGACCGTTTTCTTCGTCCCGGTGCTTGTCTCTAGAGCTCCGAAGTTGCTCTGATCTTGGCAATCAGTCAGCAGCGCTGTCGGCCGCGAGTTGATGGGCTGAGGCCAGGTGATGTGGTGTGTTACTGAGCCGTATGTGTCCCTACCTTGGCCTTCCAGTTTCGCGGCGTCCGCCAGAACATTCGATGCGGTCGGCTCGATCGCAACCTCACTGACCGTTGGGGCGCGGTCGGATTCAGGAGTGCGGACGATGTTGACATACACCAGCCAGAACTGGGTCCACTGGGCTTCCACGGCCGCACGATCCGCCGCTTCGCCGGCCGGCAGCCCGCTGTCGGTTCCAGCGGTCGGGCTAGGGCTGGCGAGAACGGAACTCGGGGGGGCAGGACTCTGCGAGGGGGATGCCGACGCGGTCGACGACGCGGTCGACATCGACGTTGCGGGATCCAGGGTCTCGATGTTGACACCAGAAGCCGACGTACAGCCAGCGAGCAGAACGCAGGCGATGGCCAGCGCCGCAGTC